>JAFGLT010000017.1 GCA_016927895.1 Candidatus Bathyarchaeota archaeon
AAGTCTGGCGCAACAACGTATCCTGACCAAGTTCTGCTTAGCATACTTTGACCCTGAGGGTTACTTTCAAACGTTGTATGCAGGACTTCAAGCAAATATGCTGAAGCGGCAAGCAACAGGATCCATATCACGATTAGAACGACTGCCCTCTTTCTCCAGTCCTTCCATTTTTGCTGTTGCATTCTCCTTTCACCTTAAATTCTTCGTGCATGACGAGAATTAGTTTGTTCGTGCAGTAAAACGTCTCTACCTTTAATAAGAGCATTTGAGGAATAAATAAAGAGTTACGTTAGTGCGTGTCTTAATGCTTTGCGAACTTTGAAACCAGTTTGCCAAAGTAGTCTTTATGTCCTGTAAGGAGAAAGTATTTACATGTTTCACGTGGAGAGAATGCAAGTTGACGATTTTTCTTTTGCAGTTCAACTTGCTAACACTATGAATTGGGATATGACGCCGGCTGATTTTGAGTTCATGATTAAGCTTGAACCCGACGGCTGCTTTGTGCTGTTTCACGGTCAGGAGCGTTCAGGGATAGCGACGAGCATCAGTTTTGGAAAAGCGGGTTGGTTCGGCAATTTGGTTGTTAAAGAAAAATTCAGAAGGGGAGGTGCTGGAAAGCTCTTAACAAAGCACGCTATGGACTACTTGAAGAACAAGGGCGTGGAAACAATTGGTCTTTACGCTTACCCGCACTTAGTCACTTTCTACGAGAACTTAGGCTTTGAACCAGATATTGCCTTTGCAGTGTTAAAAGGAAAAGCCACAGTTTCCCCCACGCACGGCATGTTGAAGGAGGCAACGAAGCGGGACGTTCCTGAAATAATAGCTTTTGACAGGCAATATTTCGGGGCAAACAGGCAGAAATTGTTAGAAACAATCCTTTTTAACCAAGACAATTTGTGTTACGTTGCAACCATAAACAGCAAAATCACGGGTTATGTTGCCGCAAAGGTTTACGGCAAAACGGCTGAAGTTGGACCCTTAATCAGCAATGCGAACTGGAAAGAGGGCGCAGTGATGCTGATTGAAACAATTTTGAGCAGACTAAATGGGTTCGAGATTTTCATGTGTATCCCCACAAAAGAGGCTGAACTGCTTAAAATGCTGAGCAAGGCTGGGTTTAAAGAAGATTTTCGAGTAGTACGCATGTTTTCAGGTTCTGCCCTCGCCCAAAACTGCATATGCGGGCCGGAGTCTTTGGAGAGAGGTTGATGCTGAATGCCTGACGACGTGTGCCGAACGCTTGTGGAGGATTTTCTTAAAAGCTCTTGGCAAACTGTGGAAGCCATAGTGGACCAGCTTAAGGGCTTCAAGGAAGCGGAGACACGGCGTAAACCTATCTCCATGTTTCGATTCAGAAATGGTGAGAAGGTTACTCGAAGCTTTGATGGTGGCTGCTTCTTTCTGAGAGGTTCAGTGGAGTATTCGAATCCGCAGTTAACGTTGGAGGAGGTTCAGGGAATAATTGGTGCCCGTATGCTCGCGACCTGCGGAAACTACTTCAGCAATTACGGCTTGCGTGAGCCAGATGTAGCTGACATAGGTGAACTGTGTGAAGCGTTGAAGAAACCGTCTGCAGGTCCTATTATCTCGTTTCTGCTGAACACTGACGATATAGAACCCGACCGGTACTCTATGAACCCGCTTAAGGCTTCAATTGTAGCCAGCGGTCAAAGCGCGTTTCCCGTAGCCTATGTCCGAACAGAAAATCTCAGCGTAGACTCGCAATTCGCGGATAACTACGCTGGAAACCTAATTTGTCCCAGTGAAGTAGAGCTAATTAACCGTCACCTTGAAAACGCAAAAGGCTCGTACGTGGATTTTGTGGATTCGATGAAATACGCGCAGATGGAAGAAATCGCCGAAACATTCGGAGTGGATTTGGGAGTTTACGCGTTGCGCATGCCGATAGCAACGTTGCAGGATGAAACAAAAGATGACTTGTTGCATTACATAATTCGCGAGACCCACAGGGACTACGAGTCAATCAGCCAAGCTTACAACTGTATGAGACGAAGCATGGCAAAACGGACTACGTTGTTGACTGTGCCGCACTCGCGGAAAGGCTATGGTTCTAAGCGTGCTGCCCGAGGTAAGCTTCATTTTGAAGGTTCAAAGCTGAAAAGTGTCACTGTCAAATACCAGACTACGCGTCTTTACCCGAATGAGATAGACCCTGAAGATGTTAGCATCGCAAAGGGTGAAGACAGCTTCGCCGTAACTGGTGAAGAACTTGCTGATTACAGTTTTTCAGAAACACCGTCTTCGCCGCAGTTTTTTCTTTACTCCTTGGCGTCGCCTGAAAACGCCGTGCTGTGGCATGGCATAGGCGCTTTTGCGGCGCCGAAGCTGTTGCAGAGCTACGTATCTGTTAGAAATTCTTGTAGAATAGGACAGCCTGTCAGGGATTTGCATCAGAAATACGGTTTATGGACGGAAGTTCCGTTGCAGCTTAACCTTGTCCCAGAGAACATGTGGATTCATCCAGTTCACCGCAACATAGACTCTAGTGTAGGATGTGTGGAAAAATTGGAGGGGTTAGCGCGCAGAGGCATGAAAATCGAAAAGCTTTCAATCTTAGAGTAGGAGTGCTCGTAGGATGGACCGCTTAGAGTACGCCATGTTCAGGATACTGCGTTTGTTTAGGAAAACGCCGTTGAACAGGATACTACGCGCAGGCGCTTCAACCCACATGTTTACGGACTGCTTCAAAGATTTCGACAAAGTAGCTGCTGTCCGGCGGATTTTTGGCGACAAAACAACTGAGGTTCTTAGTAACCTCAAAGTTGATTTCACATTGTTCAGCGGCTACATGTACGTGGACAGCTCCAATGGCCACCTTGTGGTAAGCTCGCGCTACCTGAAGACTGGAGACAAAATTGACGTTTACTTGGACCTGATTCATGAGTTGTTTCATGTAAAGCAGTTTATGGAAGGAAGAGACCTTTTTGACCCGCGATACAGTTATGTTGAAAGACCCACTGAGATCGAAGCCTATCGCTACGCTGTTCAGGAAGCTAGGCGACTTGGGCTCACAGACAAGAGAATATGCGAGTACCTCAAAACTGAGTGGATAAACGACAGAGACTTCAAGTTTCTTGCTAATGCCGTAAACGTCACATGCCCATAAAACGCGTGATTATATCCCTTTTGCTTCACGGTAAACCTGCAGCATTCTCTCCGCGCAAATGTCCCACGAGAAATTAGTTGAAACGAATTCTCTGCCTTTGCCGCCCATTTTTTCTCTCGAGGAGCAATCTGCCAAAAGGTTCATGATTGCTTCAGCTAATTCGCGGCTGCTTGGTTTAACAAGCAAACCGGTTTCCTTGTTTAAAACGGCTTCGCGCACGCCGCCAACGTCGAAGGCGACAACAGGCTTGGCAGTTGCCTGTGCCTCTAACAAAGCTATGCCTTGCCCTTCTTGGATGGATGGAAGAGCGAAAACATCTGCGCAATTGTACAAAGTGGGAAGCGCGCTCTCATGGGCGTCGCCTAAGAAGACAAAGTTGCGTGAAAGATTCATTTTCTCCAAGTAGGCTACGAGAGTGTTCTTGAGAGGTCCGTCTCCAACAACCACGAACATTGTTTGATTGTACTCTTGAACGATGTGTTTGGCGGCTTCAATTAGAAATGGTAAGCCTTTGCGGGGAATCAATCTGCCAACGAAAAGCACGCAGAGTTTGTTGTCTAACCCGATTTGCTGCTTGATTTTTTCGCTGGGTTTTGCAGGTTTGAATCGTTTTGTGTCAACGCCGTTGGGTGCTACTCGTATCTTTGATTTATCAGTATCATATAAATGAGTTATTTTGCCAGCCGAGTACTTGCTGACTGTTACTATTAAAGTTGCGTTTTTGGCGGCTTCTTCTTCAAGTTTTGAAAGCCTCCACATAATCAGGTTCGCGAGCTTAGCTCTAAACGTAGGAGAACCTCCTTGGAACGACTGTTCATATTCGTCTGCTAGAACCCCGTGAACGGTTTGTATAAACGGTTTCTTGGTGCCGCGTTTTTTGAGGGCGTTTAGAAATCCGTAGCCGCTGACGGTGTGAGCTTCATAAACATCCGCCTTTATGGCGTCC
>JAFGLT010000107.1 GCA_016927895.1 Candidatus Bathyarchaeota archaeon
CCCGCCGTTGCCGTTACCGCGTAGGCTTTGTCGCTTTCTAGTCCACCATAAGTTTTGTTCCACGCCATGTTTCCTGAATCATCAATCCCCAAGAGAAGGAAGTCATAGTCTCCGCTACCCCCAGAATTAGTATAGCCCGCCACAACATAGCAGTCATCCTCAATCCGCGCAACCGCTCTTCCCGCATCTTCCACTGCGCCCCCATAGGTTTTACTCCAAACGTCGCTGCCATCATCATCAATTTTGGCAACCCAAACCTCTGAGTCATCTCCAAACGAGTACGTTAAACCCGCAAGCACAAAACCGTCCTGAGTCTCTACTGCAGAAAAAAGCTTGTCAACTTCTTCCCCGCCTAAAGTAATATTCCACCTCATACTTCCTTCATCATCAACTTTTACTACGTAACCGTCAATGTTTCCTGAAGGCAGAAACACGTTTCCAACAAGCAAAAATCCGTCATCCAAGTCGAGAACACTTCGGAATTCACTGCCTTCTCCCTCAAAAAACGTTTGGTTCCAAAGCACGTTTCCTGCACTGTCAAGCCTCAGAACCCACGCCACTGTCTCATCTTGCCGCAACGACTTAGAAGAGCCAACCACTACAAAACCGTCTGCCAAGGCTACCATATGGAAAGCTCGGTCGTCATCTGCCCCACCGTAAGTTCTTTCCCAAACCATGGTCGCCTCCAGAAGGTTTACTGTTTTAGAATCAGTTGTTGCCGAAGCCGTAGAGAGAATGAAATTTGGGGTTAACAGGATGTTTATCGCCAATAGCATGAAGAACAGTGCGCTTTTTCTTTTTACTCCTCGCATCCTGCCACTGACTCCCTGAAATTGTTATATAGTTTAGAGTATATTTGATGAGAAATAGACTTTGGATGTAGCTGTATTTATCATTATGGACGAAGCGAGCATGGGATTCAGTAGTCAAGTCAGAATTTTTACACTACATATTGAACGATTTTGTCCTGTGGGGTGACTACGGTGTCTTTGGCGTGCTTCAGTAGCCAGTTAGAAAGCTTTCTGCATGCGTTGGGGTTGCAGGAAAAGCTCTTTTTTTCCGGGTTCCAGAACGGGCAGGTTGAGCATGGGATGTCAGCGTCGCTTCTCATTTTCATCGTACTATGTCAGGTTCAAAAATTGATTTATTACTTGTGAATTATAACTATTGGTTGTCCATAATGATTAAAAATACATCATAGACATGCGGCAACCAGAATAACTCTGAAATGAAAATCCTCGCTACACTTGAGTGCACGTTACGTTTGCTTGGGTGAGTATGTAGCGGAGGTCGTGGCTGTGCACGGATACTAATATTGGGTCCTCTGGATTAGTTGTTTCAGCCGTGAACGACATGGTGTACGTGCCGTTTCCGTGGTCAATAATGGTCGGTGACACAACTTGAACCCACTCTTCAGTTGACAGAGACCCGTCCTGTTCATAGTAAACTGTGAAGTTTTGTGCCAGAGCAGGTTTGCCTTCGTTAAGAATATCGCATGTTAAATTGACTTGTTTCAGTGGCCCCGTCAACACCGCATAGTATCCATTCACTTCAATTTCTGAAGTCACGTTCACCGCGTACTCTGAGTAGTAGGTTGCCGAAGTTCCAGACGCGTTTAGGACAAGGTTGACGTAGGCGCTTGAGGTTCCTCGCCCATTGGTGCCCCACGAAATCCAGATGCCATTCTGATAAGATGACGTATTGAGTGGTGTGCACTCCATTTCTACCATCGTCTCAAACGAGTGCCCATCAACTAAGGCTTTGAACTGGTCCAGATTTGCAGCTAAAACGTCCGCTGAGCCACCGTTTGTGAGGTTTGCCAACGCGCTTATAACAGTGTGTTTTACGCCCAGCTTGTACTCTGAGAAAGTTGGATTCACTCTCTGCTCATACACTGCCGCGTTCTTTTGGATTTCAGAAACGTAGAGCGCCGTAGAAAGCAGTAGCAGAGTTACTACTAGAGAGGCTATGATCAACACTTGACCGGAATTGCGACGGCTCGGACGAGTTTTCACGTTAATCTACCTCTGCAAGTTGTAATCTAACGATGTAGACTGCGTAGTTGCCGCTTGTGCTAGCGCACACGTAATCCACCGCTGCAATCCTGTCGTTAACAGCAGTTCCACTAGTTATCGGAAAATCATTAATACACGTCATGTTTTCGTCGAAAACGGTGAGGTTAAACCACATCATAGGCGAAAGCGAGGATTGAACACAACTTTTAAGGTTTATCCAGCTTTCGTTACCAATCAAACCAGCTAAGTACCCATCACTGTCCAGGCTCACGAGAATGTTATGTGCTGTCGAAGAAAGATTTTCAGTTGAGTCGCTTGAATAATCCTGCACCATCGGAATCACCGAGAGCGAAGACAGCAGCAACATTGCTGCGAAGAACGCTTCTATCATGCGTATTTGCCCCTTCTTGTCTTCAAGTAGCCTCACTGGATCACGTCTCCGAAGCTAAGCGTCAGCTTGTATAGCGCACCTTTAACGAGCACGGTGTAGACGAACACGTTTCGCTCCGCGTTTTCAAAGTCTGACCCAAAATCCAGTGGGATGTCGGGATACGCGGTCCACTCTACAAAAGGCGTTGTGTCATTGACGGCAGAAATGACGAGGACGGTGGGGCTGTTGTCCACAAACTCTGGTATGGCGTAGGTGCTGGCTGAAGTTGATGTGAGATTAGACTGGTAAGCGTACGAGAAGGCGTAACCGTGCTCAACAGTCACGTCAGGGAAGTTCTCTTCCACGCTTAACGTGGAATTCAGCGGGCTTAACCCCAGAAAAGTGTGGTTAGGCGACGGTTCCTGTGACAAATGAGCAAAAGAGTAAGTTTCATAAGCGGTTATTCGGTCGTCAAACGTGGCTCGGGCGAACACGACGAGTAGTGCGGGTCCATTAGACGCGTTAAGTATTTGAACCGTTATGTAGCCAACGCCTGCGTTTGATGTCGTATTGGAGATTGCGTTCACAGAATCTTCTGTGACAACATAGCATTGCAGCGTCGCGCTGGTTGGTCCTGAGGCTTGGCTGACTGAAATCTCGAACGTGTAGGCTGTTTCGTCTCCTAAGCTGCTGTTGGCGGAAAGCGTTGTGGTTATCGAAAGCATCTGAGAAACTGATATGCCCAACGCGATGTTGTTAAGTCTCGCCGACGCAGACGCCTGAGCGTAGGACAATGCATAGCTGTTTTCGTTGTTGAGACTGCTGATTTTGTCAATGTCAAGCTCATACAAGTACGAAGATTCGCTGTCTGCTAGGCCGAGACTGCTTGGAACCGTGCCAGCTGAGCCCCAGTCCACAGGCGTTCCGCAGCTTGTTACTAAGTGTTCAGCTATGTTTCTCAGATAGTCGTCCTTGTTTAGGTCTTGCATAGCGGTTAATCTGTCTTGCATTGTTCCCGCTAACGAAGCAGTTGCCAAAAGGGCGACAGAGACTAGCAAGCTGCACGCGAAAAAAGTGTCGATGGAAATAGCGGGCACTCTCTTTTTCCTCCTTTCATCAAATTGGAGTTATGCCGAACATGCCTGCGAGGAAGTGCTGGGAAAGAATCAGCGACACATAAGCTGTTGCGGCCAACAGGGCTGAGTACTGGAAGCCCGCGCCAAAGTTTCCTTCACTAATCTTTCCGATGAAGAAACCTGAAATCCAGCATTGTAGAATTATGCCCACTGAGAACATTCGCATTTGTTCCTGCATGGCAATGAACGCGGCTTCGGAGAGGCTGGTGCTGACTACTGTTGTCATCATGTACGTGGTTAACGAGACAATCGTGGTTGTTACGGCGATTAGACCGCTCCATATGAAGGCGAGAATAATGTAAGGTTTCAGCATGGCTCGCCTGTTGATTTGTAATTCGCGTTCTTTCTCGCTGTACTCTGCAAGTATTTCCAGCGACTGCGTTGAGTTACCGCCGATTTCTATTGTTTCAATCATCATGGCAAAGTTTACAGTGACAAACCAGCTTTTCACCTTCTGGCTTAGGTTACTGAAGGTTTTCCTTAAGGGAACTCCCCACTCTATTTGGCTCCGCATCAGCTCCAAGAACGTTGAGAAAGGACCGTAATCTTTGCGTTTTGTGGCGTGAACCAAGCTCTTCTCAGGAGAAAGCCCGATTTTTTGCGACTCAGTTACGTCCCTGACGAAACTAGGAATCGAATCTTCAGCGTTATAGTTGACCCTGGCAATTTTGTAGTATTGAATGGCGGGCAACAACGAAGCAGCCACCAACCCAATCGTGACGATTTCTGGCAGGCCAATAGGCATTGACTCTAATAGTGATGGAACAAAACCAAAGACTATTAATACTGCTCCAACTGCTGCAGTGATTATTGCTGCCTTCCTGTACAGGTCTTTAAGATCTTGGAAGGCGCTTTTCTGCATGTTATGAGCTGCCAAAATGAAGATTAACGACATGACTGGCATGAAAACGAATGCTACAATATACGACATGACTGGAGAAATCGGCAAGGAAGCGCTTCCCATCATTTCTAAAACGTCCGTTGATGCGAAAACAACGAAGAGAATGTAGCTGCACAAAACAACGATTAGCATCACAGTGTAAGCTTCAACTAAAGTTGCGATTTTCTCAACGGAACGGGTTAAAGCGTTGTGTCTAAGTTCAAAAATTGATTTCAGTTCGCTTCGCGTGTAGTCAACTATTTTTCCGCCGCTTCTAATGGACGTTATGAAACCGCCTAAGAAGTTCCTGTAAAGTCTAGAATTGGTCTTTTCGGAACGCTGGTACATGACTGTCAACGGGTCTTTTCCTAGAACTTCAACTTGCCTCACTACTTCGTCCGCTTCTTTTCTGAAAGTCGGCAAAAACGCCATTTTCCGCATTTTCTTCCAGCTATCGTAAGGTGATACTCCGCTTGCCGCCAAGAGAGTAAAAATCATAACTACGAAAGGCAGCTCATGCTCAATCTTTTCCTTCTCTTCGCTAGTGGCTTTTGACAACAAACCGAAGATTTTGCCGATAAAACCACCTCGAGCTTTCATTTCTTAATGCTCCTTTGCGGCTTCTTTGTCTGCGAGTTCTGAGACGTTAACTGAGCTGCTTAACGCTTTGTGTACGTTCCTGAAGTCACGGAGGTTCTTTTCAACCATCTTCAGCAGAATCTGTTTTCTCCTCTCAAGCTCTTGAAGAACTACGCTTAGTGGAACGTCCATACTTTCAGCTATCTTCGCCAGCAGGTAACTCTGTTCAAGGTCGTGTTGAAAAGTGTCCACTGCCGAGTTCCATGAAAAAACGTCGTGAATGGCTTCATTGGGGCTTATTTCTGAGACTCTCACGATTTTCCGTCTTGACCCTTTGTTGTCAGTCGACGTGAAGCTTGGTGTCTTCACTTGCTTAACAACTATGACGCAGTTCATCAATGGTATGATTCCCTTAGGGATGTTCATGGGCGGCTGGGTCAAGCGTTTTATCACGGTTTCAATGCTTTCTGCGTGCATGGTGCACATTCCGCCGTGCCCAGTAGCCAAAGCTTGGAACAGGACATAAGCCTCTTCGCCTCTGACTTCGCCCACGAGAATCAAGGCGGGACGGTGACGCACAGCTGATTTGATGAGGTCATACAGGGAAACTTCTCCTTCGCTGTCGCCTCCGAAACCTTCTCGGGCGATTGTTGATACCCAGTTTTCTTGAGGAAGGTTAATTTCAGCAACCTCTTCAACCGAAATAATTTTGAAGTCAGGTTTCACAAGGCAAGCAATAGCGTTCAAAGCTGTTGTCTTTCCAGCGCCTGTAGGACCAACTATCATCACGGACATTTTGTTTTCCATAAGCATCCACAAGTAAGCCCCCATTGTCTCGTCGATTGTTTCGTTCACCATCAAGTCTACAATAGTGATGGGGTCTTCCCTGAACTTCCTGATGGTGAAGCTCGTTCCTGCAGGAGTTGTTTCTTTTCCGAATGACACGGCGAGCCTGTGTTTTCCAGGCAGAGTCAAATCCACAATGGGGTGTGCTATGCTGACGTGCTTGCCTTGCCTGTGCACTATCCTTGTTATGAAATCGTCCAATTCTTCCTCGTCGCTGAAAACAATATTTGTCTTTGTGTTTTCATATTTTCTATGCCACAGGTAGACTGGCTTGTTGAGTCCTAAACAACTGATGTCCTCGATGTAAGGGTCACATATCAACGAGTCAATTTTTCCGTAACCAACCAAATCTCGTTTGAGATAGTAGAGAATTTTTCTCAAACCAATTTGGTCAATTCCTTCAAAAGCCGTCGGATGATCATCAATTATGCCGGGTAGTTGCCTGTTAAATGACTCTTCCAGACTCTCTTCTGACCGTGGAGCTTTCAACTCGTATTCTAGGATGTTCTTCAACCGCTTGTATGCTTCTCTCTCCTCTTTTGTCATCGTGAGTTCATCGACAATGTAGAAGTAGCTGCCGTCCGAATCATCTTGGAATACCCAAGCGTAGGAAAAAGGCGGATTAAGAGGGTAACTTTCAACCTGCGTATGACCTTCAGGCACACGACAGCCCTGAATGCCTAGATACCCAATAAGTTCTTCTTCGGTGATCTTTTCTTTTTCTTCTATTTCTTCATTTTTTTTCTTTCCAAACGGCATTTCAGTTTCCTCCAGAAATAGTTAGCTGAACATCTGAACCTTCCGGGAAGCATTGTAGGACGGCTATGCCTGACCCGCTAATATAAGTGCCTGACGCTGTTACTTCAGACGGTATGTATGCACGCTGATCGCTTGAGGCGACTGTTGTTCCAAAGCCAACTTCAACCCAGGTTCTATCTGAGTCGTTTGCAACTTTAATCCAGTATCTTTGGTTTCCAATCAACTGAGGAACGTTCAGGTGAAGTGTTGAAGTAAGATTCTCCGCTGTTGCGTGTGAAATAAGTTCTAAGCTTTCGGCTGCAACGTATTCGGCTATGTTTGATAAGTGCTGTTTTTCGGCTTCGGCTTTCACGTTAGCCGTTGAGAGGCCGCACGCGGAGATAACTATGGTGCCTACAATTATTGATGCAAACAAGGTGTAAATGTAGCTTGGGATTATCGACGGCACTTTACATTATACACCTCTGGATTGCCACATTGCAGAGAACAATTTCAATATTGATGATTGCGCCGCTGGCGGTGCTTGAAACAGGAACGGAAACTTGACCGCTGACTCCGTCTAGAATTGAAGTCACCAGCAAAGTTTCAGGGTCGTATGAAAGGTCATACGTTGTAGTGGTCATCTGCGTAGTAATGCACGACATTTTTAACGGAACTTTTCCGAACATTGAAATTGCTTCCGACGTGTTCAGGTTTACTACGTAAATTCGCAGGTTAGTCACTGCCTTGCCGTTTTCCACGCCAGCCGTTGTATACGAAGTGGTGGGGCGATAGTGAAGTACGAGTTCAGAATGCTCAACGCCGCGTCTGACGTAAAGCTGAGTGATGACTGAGCCGCTCTGGTTAGTGATTGCACGGCTGTCTCCCTTCAAGAAAAGCCCCATATCAGGCGTTTCCGAGTACGGCAGTTCATACACGACTTCTCCTATTGTTTCGTTGAAAAGAGTGGCGGCAACGTTCTGGTTGTCGGTTATGTTTATGACTAAAGAATTGGCGGAGGGCTGAACATTCAATTCTCCACCCGAATCAGCGAATTCAATTGTGCGCGCTGAACCTGGCTGCCACAGCGTTGCACGCAAGTTTTCGTCGAACGAAAACATGTCCTGTTTCGCGGTTGTTATTTTAAACGCGGTGCTTCGCGTGTTCACTCTTTCAACCGCGAAATAGTATGTGATAGACACTATCCCCAGCATGGATACGAATAGTATCATGAAGGTAGCTGGGATAGCGAGCGCTCTTCTGGATCGGCGCCATTTCATTAGATTAATCAAATTTTTCGTCTCTTCCGTAACCCATTTACTGATAAAATCTCTGAAAAAACGAATTAAGTCGTTTGTGTGTATCAACAAGGTACATATTGCACTGTAAAGCCAAACGTGCACAGTTTTTGGGTGACTTAACATTTTTGTCCGAACCTCCTTTCTATAACGCGGTTTTTCAAAACGCGACATTTATCTAAAAAAAGAAAAAGAAAATGGTGGGGGGAGTGGCTTCTTATTCTACTCACGTTTACACTACTGCTTCGACGTTGGACTCTTGGTAGTGAATTGCCTGTGATGTGAACACAGTGAGGGCGACTGTTAAGCCTATGTCGTTGACTGTGATGCTGTCAGGGGAATTGATGTATATTGCCATTGTTGAGCCTGAAGTCAACACTAGAGTGTCTGTTCCTAATGCTGCGAGACCAGTGGTGAGACCTCCACCTATGTCGCCGGCACCTACTGCTGCTGCGCCTGTCCAGTTGAGGTCTGTCGTTAGAGTGTCACCAGTTATGGCAACCGCGTAGAATATATTACCTGCGTCGACATCTTGTCCACGGGCAGCGATTTTGCTCAGGACGACGTCTCTACCGCCAGTGTTTGTCACCATTGTTGCAGCTACTGCCGTTCCGTCCATTGCTACCCAAATATGGGTCTTCGACAATGACAGGTTTTCTTCCTGAACCCTGGTGCTAGTGACGTTGATAGCAAAGTAAGTAACGACTCCGGCTAAGAGCACTGAGACTACTAGAATGATCAGCGTTGTTACGACGGTACTGAGAGCCAAACGATTTTTCAGTATATTCTTCATATTATATCTCCTAAAAAGACAAGAGAGACAAATTTGGATAAGTGAATTTGTGTGTAGAACACAGCTACACATAATTTAAAGAAGGAATAAAAAAGCATAAATCGAAAGAGGAATTCTCTGAAAATCGGGTTTGACCATGCGTGTCAACAGTGTTAGCGCTTTTTTTAGGTTTGTTCGAAACCCCATATGGGAGTTCCTGTTTTAAAGATGGGAGGATGTTTAGGTTTTTTATAGTGGATAGGTTTAGAGTGCTGCTTCGACGTTGGTCTCTTTGTAGTATATTGCCTGTGAGGTGAACACCGTAATGGCTAGAGTGACGCCTATGTCGTTGACTGAAACGGTGCCTGGGTTGATAAGGTATACGACTACTGTTTCGCCTGAAGGCAACACTAGACTGTCACCGGCTGGTTGCGCAGGCGCTCCCGAAAGTCCACCGAAGATGGAGGTCGCATCTATTATACCGCCCGTTGTATAGTTCAAATCTGTGGTAAGGGTGTCTCCAGAGCCAGCAACGACGTACCATACTTGGGTTGGCATGTCTACTGCTTGACCTCTGACGGCTATTTTGCTCAATACTACATCTCTTCCGCCAATGTTTGTTATCATTATGGCTGCTACACACGTGCCGTCCATTTCTACCCAGATGTGCTGCTTTGTCAATGACAAGCTTTCTTCTTGAACTCTTGTGCTGACTACGTTGGTAGCGTAATATACGACTACTGTTGCTAGAAGTACTGATACTACTAGGATGATGAGTGTGGTTACGACTGTGCTTAGTGCGAGCCGATTTCTGAGTAGTTTATGCATTATTTCATTGTCACCTTTGATGTATTAGCAGAATGCAGTTTGTTATAAATATCTTCTGTCACACGATTTAATATTCCGTTTTCAGCTTATACCTTAAAAACACCACTTCATCTCACCCATCTGAATCCACACTCAACTCCGACACTAAACACAAAATAAATCAAACACAACAGAGATTCAAAGAACCGGGGCTCTGCAGGTAAAGTCTTTATCAGCTTCCGTGCGTATATGACGATAAGAAGGCTTGTA
>JAFGLT010000108.1 GCA_016927895.1 Candidatus Bathyarchaeota archaeon
CCTCTTGTAGCACCTGAGAATCTGCCGTCAGTTATCAACGCAACGGACTCGCTTAAGCCCATGCCCGCTATGGTCGCGGTTGGGATAAGCATTTCAGGCATACCCGGCCCGCCCCGAGGCCCCTCATAACGGATAACCACAACGTCTCCAGGCTGAATCTCACGTTTTCTGATGGAAGCAACCGCTTCCGCTTCAGAATCATAAACTTTGGCTGGTCCACTGTGCTTAAGCATATTCGCCGAAACCGCCGCAGTCTTCACAACCGAACCTTTCGGCGCAATATTACCTGTCAAGATGGCTATACCGCCCTCCTTATGCACAGGACTCGCGAGAGGGCGAATGACATTAGCGTCCAACACCTTGGCGTCCGCAATGTTCTCCGCGATGGGGTTGCCCGTTACCGTAAGCGAGTTCAAGTTGAGCATCTGGGACAATTCCTTCATCACGGCGGGTATGCCTCCAGCCGCGTTAAGGTCTTCCATAGCGTAAGGTCCACTTGGAATCATGCTGCAAAGGTGAGGAGTGCGCCTGCCAATTTCATCAAAAACCTTCAGAGGCAAAGGAACTCCCGCTTCACGCGCAATGGCAGACACGTGCAAAACAGTGTTCGTAGAACCGCCCAACGCCATATCCACAGCTATCGCGTTCTCAAAAGCTTCCTTCTTCATAATGCTGGAAGGTTTCACATCGTCACATGTGAGTTTAACAATCTGCTCACCCGTTTCTTTAGCTATACGCAGCTTCGCAACGCTATTAGCTAAAGTCGTGGCACAGTAAGGCAACGACATCCCAAGCGCTTCAGTTACACACGCCATGGTGTTCGCGGTAAACATGCCGTTACAGCTTCCGCATCCAGGACAAGCCGCGTTCTCCAACCTGCAAAGTTCTTCACTGCTCAATTTGCCTGCGTAATGTTGCCCTAAACCTTCGGGAACCGAGGCGTATCCAATTTTTTTCCCGTCAAGCCAGCCAGAAGCCATCGGTCCTCCAGTTACCATTATAGCAGGTATGTCCAATCGGGCTGCTGCCATAAGCATGCCGGGCGTGATTTTGTCACAGTTGGTCACCAGAACTAACCCGTCTAGCCTATGGGCTTGCACCATGACTTCCACGGAGTCTGCGATTAATTCGCGGCTCGGAAGCGAGTAGCGCATACCTTCGTGTCCCATAGCTATTCCGTCGCAAACCGCTATCGTGTTGAATTCAAAGGGTGTTCCCCCCGCAGCGCTTACGCCTGCTTTAACTGCAGCCGCGATTTCGTTCAGATGTATGTGCCCGGGAACAATGTTCGTGTAGCTGTTCGCCACGCCAATAAACGGCTTGGCTATATCCTTATCAGTTAACCCCAACGCCTTCAAAAGCGCTCGGTGAGGCGACTTTTCTACGCCCTTTTTAACCATGTCACTTCTCATCATGTTTTACCTCATGAAATTGATTGTTTGATAACTGTATTTGGTTGGCAAGATTTAAGTTGTTTCTGTTATTACCATCTGCTGCGAGATTTTTATCTATAAAACCTTACTTAAAAACTGAAACATTGACGAGTTTCACGTTGAAACAGGTTTTAGGAGCTTATTTTTGGTGGGGGCCGGATGCGTCTTCCAAGTTTTATCCGTAGGGCTATGCGGTAAAGCTTTCTCAGCGACTTCACCAACTGCTCAATACTCGGCGCAGCTGAGTAGATAAGCGGTATTTGCTCGTACTCTGCCAGTTTTATGGCGTAATCGTCTGGTTTCATTTGATGGAAAACAACCAGTCGCGGTTTCAAACTGCTGACGCGTATAATCATCATCGGCAAAGCCCCGTTTTCCACATTTGTGAAAACTAACGCACGTTCGGTTGTTGCCCCAAACAGCTGCACATACTCTAACCCTGAGAGGGCTTCAACCGCTTTTTTGCTGTCTATTACGGTGTACCCGCTGACTTCTTTTACATACTTGTTCTTGCAGGCGACTACTTCGCCGTTTATAGCTTTACACAAATATTCCATGCGAACTGGCATCGGAAACTCCCTGAGGTCCAACACAGCCATAGACGGCGAACTCGTCAGTTTAGAGAATTCCCTTATGAAACGGCTACCCTTCTCCTCGTCAATCTGCAGTAGCGCCAACACGAACCGCCTGATGAACTTGGCACCTGGACTTTTTCTTCTGCCGCTCTCGTAATCACTTATAACTGAAGAGGAAAGCCCCATCCGCTCTGAAAGGCTCATCTGCGACACCGCAAAAAGCTCACGCCACTTCCGCATCGTCGCCCCAGGCTTACCCGACAGAATAATCTCTCCCGCGATTCTCCTCGCCAAAACTTCCCGGATGCTAGGCGACACAGACATATACCACTTCTCCCGCTTGCACTTTCTCCCTTAAGTAATTAGATATAAAACTGTATCTGAACGCAGAGGGAGCTGATGCACCCCGCTTTTTCCGCTGTTTATCAACGTTTTTTCTTTGTTTATTTGCCTTCCAGCTTTCCACGTGGTCCTTTCCAAGTGTCTGCTTGCATCAGGAACTTTTCGTATCCCATTTGTCTAATGAACTCAAGATGCTTTCTGTACTGTTGATATTTCCAGCCTTTCTTGCTCCAAAACTCGCTTAACGTCTCACAAGGGTAATCGGGGCAATCAGCACAGGTCTCTAATTCTCGTTCCCTGAAACAGCAGACTTTGATCTTGCATTTAGCTTTGCTTAAATCCCTCTCGTCTGATTCATATTCTAATTTGCAACCAAGACAAGTTCTTTCGTTGGGATATTTCGCTTTCTGCTGCTTCATACACGGCTTGCAGTATGCACCACAACACCCAACTTCTTTAATTGTCACATCGACCCCTCTGTGTGCGCTTGTCAATGTTTTCAAATTTTCGAGAGCCTTTGAAACTTAATTTTATACTCCAGATATATTTTCTGGTGCTGTGTTTGGTTTAAAACTGTCTGCTTTTTCTATGAAAAAACTCGTTACGCATGCGCTTTTTGAATTGGCTTTATAAGTAAGATTGTGTATAAGAGGCAGTACCGTTCATTGTCAAAGGAGAGACGACATGAACGCTACCAACCGACAAAAGACATGAGAAAAGGAGTGAAATGAAAAATGGCAGAAAAATCAGATGTTATCTTCGTTGGAAATAAACCTCCGATGAGCTATGTCCTTGCTATCATCACGGCTTTCTCGCAAAGCAACCTTAAAGAGACTACACTGAAAGCTAGAGGACAAGCAATTACCACAGCAGTTGACGTAGCAGAAATAACTCGAAGCCGTTTCCTGAAGGACTTGAAAGTGACCAAGATAGCCATCGGAACAGCAGAGATGCCACCAAGAGAAGGCGAAAACAGATCCAGAATGGTTTCAACGATAGAAATAACACTATCCAAAGCATAACCATGGCAACGCAACAAAAAAATCTAAAATCAACTCTCCACTACCTTTTTATTACCCTAAACAAAAATCTGAGGTAATTTCGCTTAAGCAGAAGCGTGTTATCAGGCTTTTTCATCCAGATTAGGTTTCACGTTTTCCTTCAGATAAACTTCAACCTTGTTGACGATTTCAGTGAACGCTTTAGCCGCAGGTGAGTCTGCATGTTCAATCACGAACGGTTTGCCTTTATCGGAGTCCGCGCCTACTTTCGGGTCTATTGGAATGCTTCCCAGAAATGTGACTCCTGTTTCTTCCGCCATCTTTTTTCCGCCGCCAGACTGGAATATGTCTATTTTGTCGCCGCAGGTTGGGCAGACGTAGCCGCTCATGTTTTCAACTATACCTATTATTGGCATTCCCACTCTCCGCGCGAACGTGATTGCTTTCTTGACAACGGCTCGGGAAAGCTCTGAAGGCATGGTGACGATTACTACGCCGTCGATGTTGGGTAAAAGTTGCGCTATGCTTAATGGTTCGTCGCCGGTTCCCGGGGGCAAATCAATAAAAAGCACATCTAGCCTGCCCCAGACCACGTCTGACAGAAACTGTCGTATAGCCGTCATTTTAAGTGGGCCTCGCCAAATAGTGGGTGTTTTCTCTTCTGGCAAAAAGAAATCTATCGAAACAACCTTCATTCCCAAGGGGCCTATGACTGGAAATGCTCCTGGTGGCCCCACTTTCACCTGTTGCCCCGTCAAGCCTAACAATCTGGGGACGCTTGGACCATGTATGTCCGCGTCTAAAACGCCTACTTGTTTTCTCTGCTGAGCAAAAGCTGCGGCAAGGTTGACAGTGACGGTGCTTTTGCCTACGCCGCCTTTGCCGCTTATCACGGCGACCGTGTGCTTGACATGTTTCAATCGTAGTTTGAGAAGTTCTTGTTGTTCCCGCATTCGGTTCTTAAACGTTTCAGCTGGGCTCAAGTTTTCTGTTTTGCTCATAAAAACACCCATGGATTATTGAGGGTTGATGTTCAAAGCGAACTAAATAGTTTATGGTGAAATGTTCCAACTCAAGCGTGTTGCCTCCGTGGTGTCTGGCGGTAAAATTGGCAGCGGCTTCTTCAAGACTATGGTAGCGTCAGAGAATCGTAATTTTCGGAGTTTTTTGTTGCAGAGAGGTTTATTTCTGATAAGTATTTTGAATTCATAAGTATTATAACTTTTTACCGTGGAGTATGGTCTGCAAGGTGAAGTGCATGAATGAACAAATCCTTAAAGCTTGCAAAGAATTGATTGACGACGCAAAACTGGGTTGCGCTGACCTCGTTTTTAAAGACTTATGCCTAGACGTTTTGTCCAGAGCACGCAATGTCCTTTCTGATAAGCAGTTTAGCCAGCTTGTCGAGTATGCAGCTGATAAGATGAAAGAGAAAGTCCCGTTCGAAGTCCAGCCATTCTCAATTAATGGATAAATCATAAACCCTGAACAAATTTTCTATACCTCTATGCTTGCGGAGCTCGGAAGTCAACACTGACTTCACCTTGCTTCATTTTTTCCTGGTTTCAAGGTCGAGTCGGTACTTTTTTCTTGCCTTTTTCACTCGTTTCTACGTTTGGCTCTTTAACCCAGTTAGACAAGCACTTTTTTCTGCAGTGGACCCTCTGCTTTCAGATGACAAATTTTATATTCTCCTCTGTATTGCATAAGGGCATCGTGCAAGAAGCGATTTTTGCACGCAAAACAGTAATAAGGAGTTGAAAAATAGTCAATGTCCGATCGAGAATTGCACAAGGCAGTTTGCTCTGAATGCGGTCAGGAATGCGAAGTTCCTTTCAAGCCTGATCCGAATAGGCCAGTTTACTGCCGAGAATGCTGGCAAAAGAAAAGGCCTCCCCGAAGACGATATTAAGCTTTTAACGTTAACCGTTAACTAATCTCATTTTATTCTTTTTATTTTTTTTACATTAACTTGTTTTGCTTCTGGAAAGTGGCGTTTACTAATCTCCCAGACAAAACCTAAATATCAAAGAAGCGCTCTATGCATTCAGAAAACGTGAGCGGGCCGGTAGTTCAGCTGGTATGAACGCCTGACTTGCACTCA
>JAFGLT010000109.1 GCA_016927895.1 Candidatus Bathyarchaeota archaeon
ACGTTTCAAACTTTTCAAACACTCCAATGCCACTTGTCACGTATCTACCGTGTAGAGGGGTTAAGAGATTCAACGATTTAAATAATTTCACCTCAACCCACCTCCGCAGTCGTGCCAGTCACACTCTAATGTTTTCAGAAACTGACCCCTTTCCCGTTCTCTGCATAGAACAGCTAACAGGACCAAATATGATGGGTAGTCAAGAAATATTGACTAAAAAATTTTTGTTAGTCAAGAAATATTGACTAAGAAACGGGCGATTTGGGTTTCTTTTGTCAAGAAACCTTGATAAAAACGCTTTTACCGAGTAAAAGCCCAGTATTAGTTGGGGGTTGCCTGTGGAAAGGAAAGTCCTCTTAAACACTGCTTTCGTTTCAGCGCTTTTTTTCTCCGAGCTAGCTGGGGCGTGCCGTGTTAACTTGCCAGAGGCAACTCCATGTCTTCATCTGCGGCTTTGTGAGGGAGTTGTATCTCCAAGCCGTTGTACCGAACCACCCATAGTTTTGATCCTCTCTTCGGAGAACCAAAAGGTGCTGCGGTAGATACAATCTCCCTCTCCATAAACGTCTAAAATTGGAGACCTGCTTTTTCCATCGCCCTATGAGAGGTTCACTGTGAAACAGGCTGACAACTAGAGAATAGTTGCAATCGCTTTTGGAGCAACCAGTAATCTCTAAAGCAAGTCCACTATTTTGCTTCTGAAAAGAACTCTGGTTATTGTTTGTGCTTACCCGAGTTTTTATCCTAGTTTGAAGCCGAGGAAAAAGCCGATGGCGAAGCTTCCTATGAATGGAATGAGTGCAATTAACCCGATAAGCACCGAGGCTGCTGCACTAGCCCCGCCTAGCCAGCCGCCGACGGCGTTCCACAACGCGCCGAAATTGATGTTTATGATGTCGCTTGCCCCGAGGTAAAGCAACGCCGCGATGAAGACTCCTATAACGATAAGGAAGATTTTTGCTATTTTTTTAAGGGCGTAACCAACTACGAAGCCGCCGACCGCGCCAAGTCCAAGCTCGTAAACAACAGGTCCAATTATTTCACTCAAAGCTGCCACCGCCGACTTGTATGGTAAACACGCTTTAAATGCGTTTCCCAAACACTGTTGCACACAAACACACTCAAACAACCCTTTAGTTACGGTGTATGCCAGTTTTCAATCATATTCTCAGCTGGTGCACCGTGCTTTTCAAGTCCGTAACGCCTCAACGGTTTAGTTAAGTGCCTCTGCGACCTATTCGACGTCACGTACAATCCTACCTGCAAGTCCCTTTCAACCGTAGCCTGCACTTTTCTAGCGTCATTGAAACGCGTGCCACACTTTTTGCAGCGAAAACCCTTGTTTTTGCCCATAGACTCCAACCGCTTGCCGCACTTCGAACACGCAGGATTTTGAAGAACAGTTTTCGGCGCAAGCGACAGAACCTTAATTTTTTCAAGATTAACAGTCAAACGCTTGCCCGGCGAAGCCTCGCGCACGGCACCGTAAGCTTCTACGCTATCGCCCACAATGAGTTTTCTTGCGACTTTGCGTAGGGCAACTGTAGGCTCGTAAGCGGCGCAGTCCACCTCTCCAGTCTCGTCGCTTACCGAAAAAATCACGTGACGCAAAGGAACCAGCCGCGGACTCTGCGACACAACACCCTTAGCAACAATTGACTGGTACGGTTTTATCTGGTTCAGCGTTGCAGCTCGCTTGAGATGCTCGTCTGTGCCTTGGTTGCTGCGGAAAACAAGCCACCTTTCCACCTTCTCCAACGGCTTAACCAGCTCGAAAGCCTTCTTAACAATCCCTGGTGTTTCGCCTCTGATGCCGAAGAGAATCGGGTCTGGACCCCGCGGCGTTATGATTACTCTGCCTTTCTCTGAATCCACGTTGTTGAAAGTGTACGGCTGTGTCAACTTATCCATTTCAAAAATTGACGCCGCATCAACTCGCCTCTTCAACCCGCAATTTTCGGGAACGCGATAAGCAATTAACTCGTAGGTATGGTCATCTTCGAAGGTTTCCCCAACTGCTGCCAACGCGCCAATTATACCTCTACAATTTTTGAAGCCTATGGCTTCGCCTCCGAATTTCTGTATTAAACTTGTGGCTTCCTTCAAAGTCACTATGCCTGTTACAGCGTTTTTCGAGAAAACCTTGATGTCTTCTGGGATCTTCTCGTTATGAAAGAAAACTACCCCCGGATTTGTGCCCTTGAAGCCGAGGTCAGAGTGCTCCTCCACCAGCCTTACTGTTGTTTCTTTTATTCTGCCCTCAAGTTCTGCGGCATGCTTGATTCTAAGGCAGAGGGCGCCGTTGCCTCGTGTTTTCCACGGCACGTTAGGGTTAAGCCTGACCAATTTTGGGTAATCTAGAAACGTGGCTTTCAATTTTTCCAGTTTTTCTACAAGAAGGGCAGTGATGTAGGTTGTGCAGCCCTTTCTCGTTGAGTCAGTATCATCTAATCCTATGTGCATTACCTGTTGTTTCATCAAATGCGACTATACTCCAACTCTTAGAGAAAGGCGCGCAGAGTAAAAAATCTTATTTTAGGGTGGTTGGACGCGGAGGTTCGGTGCTCTATCTCGCTCAAGGGGAATACAAAAAGACATGGTGGGTTTCCAAACCTCGTAATCCAACCGGAAAAAATTGTGCATCCTCCATAGTGAGAGTTGCTACTGCAGCTAGCATTACTTTGGAGGATTTATACCAATGGATATCAGAGAGTTCTCCCAACTTCCCACTACTCCAAGACGCACAAGTCTTTTTCAGCACTAAAAAAATTTAAAACTATGTGACTGTATGTGTGTAGTCACAATCCAACAGTTAACTCATTCGCCGCTGTCTTTTTTTGTTTTTTTGGATGTTAAGAATGAAGAGGAACATTAAGCTATTAGTTCTTTGGTGTAATGGTTTCGCGCGTGCTCTTCCAACTCTTTTGCATCTTCAAAGTTGCTGCCACACCACGGGCACTTTAATTCTTCTTTCATAACCATCACCCATTTTATGATTGGGTCACGGCGTGCTTTAAGCATGTGTGATTGTGCAAAAGTTACAACAGGTGATTTTTTAACGGCGGGTTAATTCAATTAATCGTTTGAACTACCCAGACAAAAGAAAAGGAAATTTGAGCTGGAACGTTATCGGTCTTCCACTACGATCATTGTTAATGTGGATCGAACTTTGTCAAGTCGGCGGATGCGCCACGTAACTATCTCTTTCAGTTTATCCATGGTATCTGCCTTGACTCTTGCAACTATGTCATAGACTCCGTAGACGGCGGAAGCTTCATCGACGCCTTCAACTGTTTTCAATTCCTTCAGCACATCTGACTCGGAACCTATTTCCGTGTTTATCAATACAAATGCTGTTGGCATATAAACTCCTCAATCTACTTGTGTCTCATTGTACATTAAAATGTTTTTCTAAAAAAGGAATATTCACCCTGCTTCAGAACTGTATCTCCATCAGCGTTCTTCCTTTCAGCAGTTGCTAATCCTGAGGTTTTCCACTTCAGCCCGAGCAGGAACCGACACGGTTACGGAGTTGCTGAAGCTTTCTCTTCCAAAGTTAACTGTAACCTCAGGACTTTTCGCATCCGAATAAAACGCCGTTAAAGCCGCTGCCGTTCTAACCGCTTTTTCGGTTTTGGCTCCCTGAAGAACAGTTATGGGACTGCCAATATCGGGGACTTCAAAGTAATAATCGTTCCGCGACTTCTTCGCCTTTAAGATGTTGTTTTCCGCCTCGTTTCTTCCTACAATTATCTTGTTTTTTCCCAACCTGAAGTGCCTGCCAACGCTCAGCAAAGCCGCATCACCCATGGAGCAGTGCTTCTTATGCTCGAAAAGGTCTCGCAGTTTATCCGCGTACTCCCTGCACGTGAGCAAGCACCCGCCCGCTGGAGACGGATATGACTTTATGTTAAATTCCTTGGCGAGCTTAAGCTGCGGTTTCCTCGACCTGCCACGGATGCCTAAAAGCTTCTCTCTGTCAACTAAGCCTTTCTTCTCGATGAGTGTTTCAGGAAGCAACTTTGCTGACAGCGGCCTCAAGATTTTGCCTTTCAAACCCGACTCTTCTTCAACTAGTTTCAAGGCGCCGAGATGCTGGGACATAGGTCTTTCGTCGAGAACCTCACCTGTGAGAATAAAGTCTGCACCTATTTTCTCACCAACCTTCTTCGCCTTCTTCAATATGAATATCCGGCAGTCAACACACGGATTCATGTTCTTGCCATACCCATGCTTGGGTTCACGTATCATCTTCAAATAGTCATCGCCGAGTTCAACAACCTTAAGAGGTACACCCAACTGTTTTACGGCTTCCGCTACTCCCCAATCGTCTTTCGCGCATGAGCTAAACGCGCTCACAAAATTTACAGCTACAACGTCAACGCCTTGACTAAGCATCAGCTTAACAGCGAGAATGCTGTCTAAACCTCCTGAAAACAAAGCTAATGCCTTGACCCTAGTCATACAGCCACCAAGCTACAGTTTGATTGAATAATTTCACCTCTGTTAAACATTTAGTTTTTTCAGGTCAAACCATGAAACCCGAGTTTTCTTCTGTTATCCTATAAGTATTTGATTCGGGAACGACAAATTCGATAGTTAAAATTATATCTTAACGAGTTTATTTATTGAAGTCGCCGTCACGGGTCCGTGGCGCAGCACGGATAGCGCGTCAGCCTTCTAAGCTGAACGTCCTGGGTTCAAATCCCAGCGGACCCGCCACCACAACTTAGCTTGCATGTTTGTGAAGCAAAAATTGCTATAGTGAACTAATGGACTCCAAATTCATAACTGATAATAGGTTAGTTTGTGACTTTAATCCACCTGACATCTAAATTGGGTGCTGGTAATGGAACCAAGTCACCTTGAAATGAGCGCT
>JAFGLT010000018.1 GCA_016927895.1 Candidatus Bathyarchaeota archaeon
GAGCAAGTCGTCGGCGTCAATGCCTCTTGGAGAGTACCCGGAATAGGAGTCTTCTCAACAGACGCGTTCTCCTCAACGTGGATTGGCATCGGCGGCAGGTTTGACAAAACGTTAATCCAAGCTGGAACGGAACACGACTCCGTAAACGGTCAAGAATACTATTCTGCTTGGTACGAGTTACTACCTGGTCAAGCTGTCAGAATACCTGATATGGATATTTCAGCTGGAGATTTAATTACAACATCTATAACGCTGGTTAATTCGGATACGAATGAGTGGTCAATACGAATAAACGACGTTACAAACGGACGAGTATTCCACCAGACCTTTATCTACAATTCTTCGCAGTTATCAGCAGAATGGATAGTTGAAAGCCCATCAGTTGAGGGGCAAGTCACTGCACTAGCGAACTTCGGAACAATAACATTCACGGATGCACACGCGAAAATAGGCGACACCGTTGGAAATATCAGCAGTTTCCTGTATTCCCAAGTCATAATGGCCGGTGACCTAGGCGCGCAGTTAGCTTCAGTTTCGCCACTAAGCGCCGACGGCGCAAGTTTCAACGTTACCTACCTTAAAAGCAGCTGAGCGCAGAGCCTTTTGCTAATGTAAACCCCTATTTGATGACTTGCTTGATTATCCGATTAAGCTCTGATTCTGGCATCCCTTTTCGCAGTTGCCGCAACAACTTCTTGATTTCGTAAAAAGTAATCATCATTTCGCCTTTATCTAAGCGTTCTTGGCTTTGGCGCACCCTTTTTGCGATTTCAGCCACCTGCACAGGGGTTGCTTTTATTCCTTGCAGGTCCAAGTAAGCCTGAACTGTTGCTTCTCCAAGGTGCCGTCCCGTGTACAGAGTTGTTTCTCTGTCAAGCATTCTTGGGGGGAACGCTTCATACGAGAGGGGATGCCCCAGCATGCCTTGAACTTGCTTGTCGGATGCGTGTGAGAATGCGTCTTCGCCGACAATTGGTTTCTGAAAAGCTAAGGGCCAAGTGAAGCTTTTCTCGACAAACTGGCTTAAACGGTAAAGCTTATGCGCGTCTATACCCGTGTTTCTTTCGTAAAGCAGCTCCAGAGACACAACAACTTCCTCTAATGGCGCAAGGCCTGTTCTTTCCCCGTACCCTGCGACGCATACTTGAGGATGAGTAATTCCCTCTTCTATGGCAGCCAGTGTGTTGGCAGTTGCCAAACCAAAGTCGTTATGACACCTAATGGATAACAACAGGTTGTCTTTGACATGTTCAAGAAGACCCTCGCGGATTCTTGAAATGAGATACTGCGTTGACAAGGGTCGTAAAACACCCACTGTGTCATCAAGCACTAGACGGTCTGCTCCAGCGTTTACTGCAGCAACATAGATTTTCACTATGTCCTCAAGAGGAGTTCTTGAGGCGTCCTCAAGCACGAAGTTAACAGTGAAACCATGTTCCTTGGCGTGTTCAACGCAGTCAACTGTACTCTTTATTACTTGTTCACCGCTGGTTTTCAGCACGTGTTTGAGGTTTAAGTTATTAAACGGCGTAGACAGCGCGATTTCTCGAATGTTAGAGTTCAAACAAGCGTCAATGTCTTCTCTTTTTATGCGTGCTGAAGCAGCTAACCTCGCGTTTGTAAAGCTCTCGTTGGAGAGGCGTCTAACAGCCTCCCGTTCATCAGTAGAAAAACCTGGAAAACCAATGTTTATGATTGAAACACCTAACTCGTCCAGTGCCGTGGCTAACCTGACCCTTTCAGAGTACTTCATAAAAACAGTGGGGGTGTTCTCTCCTTCAATCAGGGTTTCATCCCAAACTGTAACTTTTTTGGGCATTCTCGAAGGCAGTGTTTTTCTGAAGCGGTTATAGTTCTCTATCAAGTTTTGGGCTCGAAGTTTCCTGAATACGGTTTTTTTCACAAACTCACCCAGTTATGAAGGCGCTTTATGAAATTTAGTATTTCAACGATATTAAAGTTCGCGTAGCGTAAAACAGAGTGTTGCCTAACGGCGCGAAAAGTTTTATACGTTCGAAGTTTGAAGTACTCGTGGAGATTTGACTTTGAAAAGCAACCCAAATGTAATCAGACCCGGCGTCAAAACGCCAGTTTCGAATAAAGATCTTACTTCCAAGATTCTGCGGAATGTTAAGGAACAAGAAGGTTTCCATTTCTACATAGCCATAGGGGAACCAACCGGAATAACAGCAGTTAGCTTGGCAGATTTTGCCGAAAAAATGGCAGATTTGGATGTACGATCAGTTAATTTTCACTATCCCCGAAGAGACTTTGAAAAGTGGATACTTGAGGTAATCGGAGACTCGAAATTAGCTTCGAGTATTAACATGATAAGCAGAATGCACATAGGCATAAAAGGTGAAGCGCTCAGGAACCAAATCATACGGGTAGTGAAAGTGCGTTTGAGCGAAATTAACCCACCTCCTCCAGCAACGTCGAAACCACCCGTCTTTGGCGCAACATCAGGGACTGATAGAACAAGACAACTTTTCTAGTGGTGCCATCAAAGCTACTCGCCTAACGCCGCATACTACGCCATCAGTTAAGTGATTTAGGTAAACGGCTGTACCAGAAACCTTTTTTGTCCACCAAGCTTTTCGTA
>JAFGLT010000110.1 GCA_016927895.1 Candidatus Bathyarchaeota archaeon
CAACAACACTGGTCGTAGCTTCTGTTATCACAGTAGTAGTTGTAGGCATAGGTCTGATAGTCTACTTCAAGAAACGCAAACACTAAAGAAAACCTCTTTCCCACCCTCTTGCACACCCATTTTTCACTATTTTTAGCCTTCTGCACACCCGTTCTCGTAGTTAGATAGTTAGACGGAAAACGATAGTATATAGGGGGTATAGAACCCCTATTATGATTTGATTTACTATATGATAGACCTGTATGATACCTATTCTGCCTGAACTCTCTAACTGCCTGAAGCATTTAGAAACTATCGCGTGCCTTTCACCGTGAAACACCATGTGCTATCCATCGTGCTTTATGCCGTGCCTTTCTGCACACCACTCAGCGTACTCGTGCCTTATGGCGTTGAAAGTGTGTGTGCATAGAACTGCTATTAGGAGCCTAATAGGCAACAAGTATGCGGTTTGTCAAGAAAGTTTGAGTCAAGAAATCTTTACAAGAACGCTTTTACCGCGGAAACAAGCTAGCATTAAACGGTGCTGTTATGAAAAAGTCAGCAATAGCTGCAATATCACTGATGTTGCTTTGTTTAACAGTGGTTATTCGTCAGATAGCTTGTTATGCAAATGCTAATCCGAATTGGAGACCTTGGGAAAACGCTCTCGGTCAGCCCATAATTACTGTTTTTTCACCTGTTGAAAACCAGTCTTGTTTTTCAAGTGAGATAACACTAAATTTTACAGTCGCTAAACCAGCAGATTGGCTTGACTCTAATGTGCAGATGAAATATGTTGCTTACTGTGTAGATGGGTTCGTTGATGGTGTTTCAGATGAGAACGAAACCATAGTTGCAGTGCAGGAGCCCATGGATGATGAGAACCCTACAAGTTTCAGTTTTTCTTTTAATCTTACCGGGCTGAAGGATGGACCACATTGGTTGGATATTTACGCAGAAGGCGGTGTCTCTGGCTTAACGATAGGTACCACAAAGCGAGTAAACTTCACAACTTACACCCCTGAAACAGAGGCTCAGTCAGAATCCTTTCCAGCATCATTAGTCACAGCTTCCGTAATTATTGTAGCTTTTGTTAGTGCGGGGTTGCTGATCTACTTCAAGAAACGTAAAAACTAAACAAAGCGACTGCTACATTGAACAAGCTGAACAAGGCGGTTTTTGCATTAGCTTTCTGTCCTTGTTGCTTCGCCGAATATGCGTTTTAATTCTCGTTTCATGGTTGAAGTGTCGTGGGTTAGCCCGAAGTAGTCGGCGAAGTAATCGGTTGTCCTTAGAGTCATGGAGCGTCCAGCGCGTTCAGCGGCAACTAATCCCATGTCCCTGAGAAGCTTCACGTGGCCGTAAGCGTGTTGACCTCTCGCTTGAATTACCCTTTTCTGAGGGACAGGTTGCCGGTAAGCAATGTAAGAAAGCGTTTTCAAGGGTCCAGAGGAAAGCAACGGTCTGTTGACGAGTTTCTTAACCAGGGGAGTGAAATCCGCCTTTAACTGTAGAACGTAGCGTTCATCCTTCAACGCCAAGATTTCAAGCGCAGTATTTCTAGCCGAATACTCGTCCATTAGCAGTTTAAGGTACTTTGCAGTTTTGTTTTTCGACCGAGTGCTCAGAACCGAACATAACTCGTTAAGTGTTAAAGGACGGCCAGCAACGTACAAGGCAGCCTCTAAAAGCCGTAGGCGCCGCTGCTTTTTCTCCTCCTGCGCTTGCTTAGCCGCTTCCTGCGAATTATCTGGTTGTTCGTTCGTCTTTTGCAACGTTCAAGTTCCCCACAGCTATGTATAATTCTTCGGTTTCCTCATTCTGCCACAAACTAACTTTTGCCTCTTGCGCCAGAAACAGCAGCAGAATAAAAGTGCGAACTGCTTCTATGCGGTCAGCCCCTTTTATGATAGTTGAAAATTCTATTATTCCAGCGCCTTTAACTTTTTCAAGGAGAAGCTCATAAAGCGTCTGCATCCTCGCTTCAAGTTCCGCCAAGAACGCGTCAAACTGAGGCAGAAGGTCAGTAACTGCTGGAAGAACAGGCTGTGAAACAACCTTGTCGAGGCGATTCAGCTTTTCACCTTTTAACACTTCATCCAGCACGTCTAGCAAGTTCTGAATAGTAGTCGAAGTTAACTCGTGCCTCAGAGGCAGAAACAGTGGTGGCGGAATGAAGTCTGGAGGAGGCTTCGGAGGCGGGGGCGGCTCCTGAAGAGTTAACAGAAGCTTTGACTTCATCAAGTAGATAAGCGCAGACGAGTCCAACGCAACTCCTGAAGCTCTGAAATCCACCTTTCCTGTGTGCTCCATTTCCGAAAGGAAAGACCTGAGCAGGTAAGAGATGTTCACGTTCCAAGGCTTAAGCTTTTCAAGCTTGTTTAGCTCAAAGAGAATGTTCCACGGAGGTCTCAGGTAAAAAGGCTTTCTCACGGCTGTTGACACTTAACTGGTCGCCTCCAAGAACTTTGCAGATACGACACTGGACACACCGTTACGCTCGTAAACGCCGTAAATCTTCTGGGCTTTATTCACCATCTCAGGCTTCAAAGTGATAACTATGAACTGGATTGTCCCAGACTCCTCCAGCAACAAGTCGGCAAGCTTAGTAGTGTGAATCGCGTCCAAGTGCGCGTCTACCTCGTCGAGAATGTAAAACGATGAGGGTGTGAAATCCTTTAACGCGAAAATGAAGGCAACAGCTGAAACAGAGCGTTCGCCACCGCTTGCACCGCTGACAACTATCGACGGCTTGTCCGGGAACTGCACAAGCATGTCTATGCCGCCGTGGAAAGGCTCGTCTGGGTTTTCAAGCTGCAAAAAGGCGGAGCCGCCTCCAGTCAGCTTTGAAAAGTAGGTATTTAGGTTGACGTTGATTTTTTCAAATGCATCCATGAAAACCTTGCGTTTCTTAGCTTCAATTTCATCCATAAACTGCACTATAGCTTGCTTTTCTCTTTCAAGCTCATTCAAACGCAGAGACAGCTCCCGGTACCTTGAAATCTGCTCTTCGTAATGCGACAAGGCAAGCTGGTTCACCCCCCCAATTCGTTCAAGCTCAAAACGCATCATCCTCATCGATGTTTCAGCCGCCTCAACCTCCTTCGACGTAGTTTCCAAAGGCTTCTCGTAGCCGAACTGTCTAAGCTGGCTTTGATACTGCTGAAGCTGCAACTGGCAGGTCTGAACGTTCAACTGAAGCTGATTCAAAATCATTTCAGATTGCTCGTACTCCGAGTCAAGCACACGAAGCTCATCGTCAATAGCGTCTATCTGCGAAGTGAACTTTTTAGCTTCTTCCCTAGCAGAAAAAACCGCCTTAGAAAGTTCAACGCGGCTTTTTTCCAGGTCAGCAATTTCCTGCTTTAGAGCTTCACGCTCCTGCAGCGCGTCAGCCACTTCCTTCTCTACTTTACCATGCTGCTGCTTAACCTTTGAAAGCTGAATCTTGGCGTTTTGGTACCCAACCCGCAGTACATTGTCAAACTGGGATTGACGCGTAGACATGTCAGTTTGAACTGTGCCGAGGTGTTGCCTGAGAGAAATTATTTCCTCCGCAAGCTTTTCCCGCCTGACTTCCAACTCCTGAATGTGCCCAACATCAGTTTTCTTTCTTAAATCGCCTAACTCAGCTTGCAGCTTCTGAATTTCCTTCTGAATCGCACTTCTTTCAGACTTGTATAACCCAATATGTTCTCTTGCAGTCTCGATTTCCTTTTCAATTTTCTCACAGTACCGTTCCACGCGCCGCACGTTGACTTCAGTCCGCTTGACGTTCCGCTTAACCCGGACCATTTCTCTGTCAAGAGTAACTATGGAATCGGATAGCCGAGCAATCTCAATTTTGGTGCGCTCGATTTCCTCCTCGAAAACAGACATGTCAGTGTCTCGTTGAGTAAGATGCTGTTGAAGCGCTTTTACAGCTTCATCAAGGCTTTTGATGGCGTTTTCGCTGGGGATAAGCTTTGAAAAATCTATAGGAGACCGGTAGTAGCCGCTTTCGAAGCCGCCTCCAGTCTCGTAAAGGTTTCCGTTAACCGTCACAGACCTGTAGCCTTCACTTGAAAGGGCAAACGCAGTCTTATCATTCGACACGATTATCGTGTCTCCAAAAACATAGTTAATCGCCGGTTCGTGAGTCCGAGCACACTTAACAAAGTCAGAAGCAACTCCGCTAACACCCTGCCTTGGAGGCACCTTCAAAGGATTAGGATTCGAAGCACCTTGCAGCGGGATAATCTTTATTCTGCCCAGCTTCATCTTCTTCAAAGTTTGCGTACACATGAAAGCAGTATCGATGTCTTTCACAACTAAAGCATTAAGCCACCCAGCCGCAGCCGCCACGATTGCTTTTCTGTACGTTTTCTCAACTTTCATTAGTTTACGCAATCGCCCAATAATGCCCGATATGGCACCTAAATCGCCTAGTTCCTCTATGCCTCGTAAAGCTTTTTCTTCAGCCGCGACGGTTTCCGCGAGCTCCCTCTGGGTAACGAATTCTATAACCGCCTCCTTAGCGGAACTCGCTATTTTGCCCGCTTCAGAAATTTCTCTTTCAACAGCTTCTCTTTGGGCGGTTCTCCGCTCCAGAGTGTTCTCAAGGCTTTTGAGCTGAGCTTTCTGCTCATTCTGAACCTTGTCGAGCTCGTTAAGCGAGTTTTCAATTTCCTCAAGTGTTGCCGTGAATCTTGCTTTGCGATCGTTTAGTTCCCTGAGCCGCCTAGAGCTTAGCGTTATAGCATTCTGCTCTTTCAAGTATTCAGACCGTAAAAAGGCAAGCTTTCTATAGCGAGAGTCAATTTGCGTTTCGAGCTGTCGGGTTTTCTTGCTGTTCTCGCCGAGTCCACTCCAAAGCTGAGCTGTCTCTTGCGCCAGTGCTTCATGCTCGCCCTCTTTTTCGTTAATCTGGGACTGAAGGTTTTCGTGTTCACTGCGCAGTTTTCGTATTTGCGTTCGGTTTTCTTTAATCTCGTTTCTGATAGACTCGTACTGCTCTAAGTTGTTGTCTCTAACGCGCTTCAGGCTTTCAAGACTAGCTTGCCCCGCGCTTATTTTCGTCGTGATTTCTGTAAGTCGCGATTTCAACTCGCCTATTTTTATCTGAACCTTTAGCACTTGCGAGCCGCCTTCCTCAACCATTTCTGAGCTGAGTTTCCGCCATTCGCCCTCTACGGCTCTTCTTTTGGTTCTGCGGTCGTTGCGTAACTCTCTGAACTTTTCAACTTTACTACGTACCTTGTCAGTTTGCGCTGAGACTTGTTCAACTTTCTTGTTTAGCTGAACCACTTCATGGGAGATTTTGACTGCTTCGAACTTTTTTAATTCGTTCTGGATGAAGTTATACCGTAAAAGTTCGTTGCGTTCCCGTTCAAGGTCGTCCAGCCGCTTTTGCACCTCGTCTATTCGCCCCATAGCTGTGCGGATGGAGATGTCCGCGGTCCGCAGTTTGTCTTCTGCGTCAGCTTTTTCAGCGTCATATTGAGCGATGCCAACGAGGTCTTCAATTATTTTTCTGCGTTCCGAGGGGTTAATATCTGTTAACCGTGTTATGGTGCCCTGCGGGATTATGTTTTGGCTTACGCTGCTTATCGCTGCCATGGATAGAATTTCAAGTATATGCGTCCGGGAGATTCTTCTGCCGTTCAGCCTGTAAACGCTTTGGCCGTTTCTGTAAACCTCCCGCGAAACCGTAACTGTGATTGTGTCAACAGGCATTACGCCATCTGAATTGTCAAATTGGATAATAACCTTAGCACGCCTAGCTTTATCCAGCCCAGCTTTTTCAGAGCCATGGAAAATCAGTTTAGCAGCGTTTTCAGCACGCATTCTTCTGGTGCTTAATTCGCCGAGAGCAAACAAGCAGGCGTCCATAATGTTGGTTTTTCCACTTCCGTTGGGGCCAGTTATGGCTGTGAAACCCTTATCTAGGTTTACTCGAATCGTTTGTGGTCCGAAGGACTTGAAACCTTTAAGTTCTATTTTTTTAATGTAGGGCATTCAATCTGCGCCCTCTCTTTTGGAAGCGGTGTATCGTCGCATAAACATTCTCTTCAACATTCTTAAAAGCTTATTCGCATCAGCAAGTTTTAACAGTTATGTAAAAAAAGCAGTTAAAAGAGAAAACTAATAAGTGGCGCTGAGAAAGAGCGAGCTAAGGTGAACAGCGAAAATGAGCCTTAGATTAGGCTTAGGCAACATGAGCGCCGTACAAGAAGTCTTTGTGTTAGCGCTGATGCTGGTTTCCATTTTTGCGCTGTTCTTTACTGATTTGGAACTCGCGTACAAGATAGGCATAGCAACATTGGCTTTCACCTTGATTTTCTTAACAAGCTTGGCAACCCAACTTTTGAAAGAAGAAAAAGATAACAAGCAGTTCTAAAGAAAAACGCCTCGAAGAGTGAATTGCATGAGCTGTCTTCGATTTATGAAAGGTAGAAAACGGTGGCGCAGCAAAAAATTCACGATTTAGCATTTAGAAAAAAGGGCATGGTGAAGTATGCAAAAGAGTTAAATGGTCATACAACTAAAATAGAGTTTTATAAAGAGGGAGATTAAATGAACAAGAAAGGAGTATCGTGGGTGATTATAGCCGTAGTTATCATTGTAGTAGTTGTAATTGGCGGCGTAGCCTACTGGGTTTTAACCAGTCCGGGTACTGGCGAACCAGAACCGACACCGACACCGACACCCTCAAACACTATTGAGACCGCAACCAGCCTAGGATTTAAGGTGGACGCCTACAACGAGGCTTACGCATTCACAGCAAAGAACCTGGGAACTTCGGAGATTATGCTACGGACTGATGAGACAGATGCTCAAGGCATGGCATTCGTTTACTTACTGGATCAAGCTGAAGAGACGGCATGGGCGAGCATTGCTGGCGAATGGATGGACGTATCTGACGAGTTTGATGCCTATTGGTCAGGAGACTACAGCACGCTCATCGGGTATACAGCGTTCGATTCTTACATGACTGAACTTGCGACAAACTGGTCTGGCACTGGAGATTATGATTACACCTCTGGGGAGGACGCAATCCACATCTACGATATCATAATTAACCCTGAGCCTGCGGATTCAATGTTCGAACACGGCTAAGCTACTGCATATCAAAATGCAACTCAATAACCCCACCTTTATTTTTTTTTAAAAAAAATCAGACGGCTGTTTTTACAATTAACTGATTTTTCACGTTTTTCAGAAATGCATAGGTATATCCAAGGTTCGTTGAATAAAAATTCAGTCCCAGAACGCACAATTGAGTATCATGCCAACACACAAAGGTTTTGAAGCCAGTTCTGTCCGCGGTGTGATTGATAAATGATAAATATAACTAGCAATTTACATTTCTCTGCTATCACACTATTTGAGGTATGTGACTGTGAAGGGAAAAGCAATTTGGATATTAGCTTTCTTATCTTTTCTTTCAGGATTAAATGCTGCTAACGCGATATTTATGTCCGTCGATCTTGGAATCGAAGGCACATTTCAGCCTGCCTTAATTGGTGGCGTAATTAGCGAGATTCCAGTCTATGTTTACCTCATCATATCTGTACTTGCAACATTCCTTTTCCTCGGAGCCGCCTGCGTCAGTTTAGTAACTGAACTATCAACTAAGGACCTGCTTAACGAGATTAACGCTAAAGTGAACACGATAGAAAGCAGCCAAAAGCTCCAACAAAAAGTTCTGGAAAGCTTACAGGCAAGAGTTTTCCTAGTCGACGAAAGCGTAAACAACATGAGGAAGGAAGTCTCAAAGGCTTTTGCCAACCAGGCAGAGGACCTAAAACAGGTCCAAGCGAATTTAGCTAAAAATCAATCGAACTTAGCTAAAAAGTTTGACAGCGATATAGTTGCTGTTAAAGGCGAAATGACCAAGCAAATTAATGGTCAAAGTGAGGAGATAAAGAAGACCAACACGAACTTGGCTAATCTATTCAACAAAAACTTGGCGGAAGTCAAAGACGAACTAGCAGGACAGCTTGTAAGATTAGCAGGCACTATGGAAAGCCATGAGCGAAGAAACAGGAAGAGCGAAAAAACAATTCTGAAACAGGAGGAAGAAATCTCAGAAATCAAAACCAAGATGGAACGGTTAGAAGAAGAATTCGTCGCACCAAAACCGCTGTTGACAAGCCAGTGCAAAGTAGAAGATGTCAGGGGAATAGGAGAGAACACTGGGAATGAACTGAGAGAAATAGGAATAACAGACGTAGGCGAACTAGTCTTGACAGACCCCAACGTAATAGCTGATAAAACAGACATGTCCGAGAAAACTGTTGAAAAACTACAGGGAAGAGCTCAGCTAGCCATGGTTCCAGGCGTACAAGAAAAAGGCCTTGTCCTATTAGAAGAAGCAGAAGTCATGAACAGGAAAGACCTCGCCAACCAAGACCCCATCGAGCTAGGCAAGAAAATAAGCTCAATCGCAAAAGTTTTCCTTCAAGAGAAAAAAATCGAAGAAGCTGAAATACCGACAATCGAAGAAGTATACGCGTGGATAAAAGCCGCAAAAGCCTAACTCTCAAGAAAAGAAAAAACTACCAACCTTTCATTTTTTTCGAAAGAAAAAACCTAAACCTAAAAGAGAGGGAGGTCAAGTTTTGACCAAAATTAATGAGACTTACCTCTGTGAAATCTGCGGAAACAAAGTAGAAGTCGCCGCCGCAGGAGCAGGACAACTCGTTTGCTGCGGTCAACCCATGAAACTCTTAAAAAATAGAGCCACAAATTGTCAGTTTCCCCCAATGCCAAAAAAGCATCCAATTTTTTTCCTCTTCCAGCATCCAATCAAGCAAGACTGGAGGAGTGAGAGCTAAAATTTAATTAGCTGTGATACACAAAGAACCAGCGGTTTTTGAAGATAGTTAAATTTTTATGTTGGAGTCATAAATGCTACACTCGTAGTGAATAGAGCATGTCTGCTGTGGTTGTAGAAAGCCTGTCTGGGTTGCTGAGCGGCGTGATGTTTGGGACCGTTGGGTTTTTCATAGTCATGATGCTATCAATAGTGTACAGGTATTTCACAAATGAGAGATTATCCTCGTTTCTCGGCATCCTTTTTGGATTAGGCGTTTTGGGGTTTTCAGGAGGTTTGCTTGCAATTTTGGATAACCCCACTGTAGGAGGCGCCATCGAAGTTGTGACAATAAGCATTTTCACCGTGTGGGGCGTTAACACTGGGGACAAAATAGCTGAAAAGATGCCGAAAAAAAGCCCATCCGCCATACTAGACGGAATTAGAGGAGGGAAAACACAGTACACCACGGTCAAGTTGCCTAATTCACGGTTAATATACGACATGGCGGGTAAGCCTAGAGTTCCCGACAATCTGAAAGCCGAATTGTCAGAACGCGAATTTACTTTGCCCGCAGACCTTCCGCTGGAAGATATCATAAACCGAGTAAAAAGGCGTTTAATCACGGATTGGGGCATAGGAGACGTAGAACTTGAATTAGACCAAGACGCCAAAGTCATTCACTTCGCAATATCAGCTAAAGAAAGAGGCTTGAGCACAACTATACCTGAAGGAAGCGTGGCTGTACCTATAGAATGCAAAGTAATCCCCTCTAACCTTGCACCAGGCGATTCTGTAAAAATATTCTTGGAAAACAACGAAGTCATCGAGAGAATCGAAGTAAAAGGTGTAAATGAAGAACAAAGGGTGATAACCATAGTCGCAGACCAGAATTTACTGGAAACGTTCCGAGGCAACAAAGCATCCTTAGTGGTTGCTCTCCCATTTACCAATCCGTCATGTCCAGCTATAAGCGTAGAACAGAAAACAGGCGAAATTGAAGATTTCAAACTACAAAAAATCTTCAACACACTTAAAAAAGTCGGTGTAACCGATGAGCTATCAAGAAAGATTGTGACAAAAGTTCAAGCGAAACTATCCAAAATGGATTCGCCCATATCCACGAAGTTAATCAAAGCTACAGTTGTCGAAGAATTGGAAAAAGAAAAACCAGAAGCCGCAAAAAAACTGAGAAAACACAAACTCTGGGACCTAAAATCCTTCTAAAAACTGAACTATCTGAGCACAGCGGTTAAAATCTGGTTTGGCGAGGTTTCCGCCTTCGCTTCACTTTTGTCAGAAGCATTACGGCTGTCACGTGAGAGCACTTTCCCTTCTGCAAGAACCCGGGGCAACTGCAACTCAGCTTGCCAGTGTAGTCTTGAACAACCGTGTAAGTGCCGTGGTCTCCGACAACGTTGTAAACGCCTCCGCCTAAAGACTCAATCCTGCCGCTTGCCACCAGCCGTTCAGCCTTCTCAAACAACCTGCCGACACCCATCACAACCCACCAAGTTAACAGAGGCACCTGCAAAATACTATGTCACAACTTCCTAATTAAACCTCAAGACCACGCCCTAGAAAAAAGAAGCAATAAAGAAACTTTGTTTATTCCAGTTTGAGAACTATTGCACATTTTTTCTTGTTAAGGTCTTCCATGATTTGAATCCAAGCTTTCGGTATTTCTCTCATTTCTTCTTCGGTTAATTTTCTCACTGTTAAGTCCTTGTTGACGTAAAAGGCGTTTTTACAGGAATTACAGTTTTGAAAAGGAAAGAACCCCTCAAGGGGGGTCGTTACTTCCTGCTTCACGCCGCAAATTGGGCATGTGTGAACCTTGAATTTTGCGTCTTTACCTGTTTCAACTTCAACGTGTTGCTCTAGCTCTTCCCATGAAGAATATATTCTATGCAGAGGCGAATCTGGTTTCCGCCACATCTCCCGGAAAATACTCAGCACTTCTCTCTTCTCATGCTTGCCACACTTTGGACAATCATCTAGATCGCCCATACAAACGCCACATCCACTTAAAAAACAGTAGGTGTTCCACGCTAATAATTCTTTGCCGCCGCATTATCCTCGAAAATTCCGCGTTTTTGCCTAAACTTAAGCGAGTTTGATTTGAATGCGATGACCTTTTCGGAAGAAAAACTGGCTTCAAGTTTTTTGCGGTTCTTTTTTCTGCTTCTGACGTCTATCCCAGTAATACAGAAAAACGGCTGGAAGCTCAAAACTCATCAGAAACAGGAGGCGTTCAAAGGTTAAAGTTGGAGAATAATTCAATATGAGAAAATAGCCGATTAACCCTGAAACCGCGAAAAAAAAGGCTGTAACATTGATATTCACGTTTTTCCCCGTTATTTCGTTAGGAGAGATTTCTTATAATCTTTGCTTTTCATTGCCGTTTGTAACCGGTGATTATTCAGGAATAACATTTTCTTTTGTGAAAGCTTGCATCTGACGCAAAATGGACTGCTGCTTCATAAATCAAATATATTGTCATGGGGAAATAGCCGGAAATGTGTACGGGTGTCGCGGTTATGTGTAGTCGCAGGCAAATACTAAGCGTTGCTGCTATTTTGTTCATGTTAACTGTTGCTAGCATCTGTAATGAGGTAAGCGCGTCCATAAGTCCGCCTTCAGAGCCTGTTCGCTTAATATTTATCCATCATTCATGCGGCTCCAACTGGTTAAGCGACAGCAACGGCGGTTTAGGTATTGCCCTGCGAGACAACAACTACTATGTAAGCGACACATACTACGGCTGGGGTCCTGACAGCATCGGCAGCAGCACAGACATTGGACATTGGTGGCTGTGGTTCCGAGGTCCCGACAGCACAGAATACCTAAACGCTCTTTACGCCGAAAGCGATCAACACTCCTCTTATTCTCGAATGATAACAGAGGTTAGCGGCGAAAACGAAGTCATAATGTTCAAATCTTGCTATCCGAACTCTGCTTTGAAGGGCGATGTCAACGACCCAGTGCCTGAGATTGAAGACAACCCTCTCTGCGGACAAAGCTGTGGTTCACAATATCACACTGTGGCAAACGCAAAAGGAATCTACATTGACTTGCTTGAGTACTTCAATACGCGCCCAGATAAACTGTTTATGGTTGTCACGGCACCGCCGTTAACAGACGACACGTACGCTGATAACGCACGCGCCTTCAACAATTGGCTAGTGGATGATTGGCTGGCAGGCTATGCTGTTGGCAACGTTTTCGTGTTTGACTTTTACAACGTGTTAACTACTAATGGTGGAGACTCAGACACCAACGACTTAGGCTTACCAACTGGTAATCATCATCGCTGGTGGAACGATGGCATCCAACATGTAACAGGTGGAGACGACGACGCAAACCCGAACGTCTTGGAGTACCCAACTGGCGATAATCACCCAAGCAAAGCTGGAAACGAGAAAGCCACAGCAGAATTTGTTCCGCTTCTGAATAACGTGTACAGCAGCTTTCAAGTAATACCCGAGTTTTCCGAAGTGGCAGTTTTGGCTGTTCTCATGGTCTCGACGGTAGCCGTTGCTTGTTTGAGCAAAAACAAGATAAAGATTGCTTAAAACTGTGTCTGATATATTGCGATACCGAAATACAGTTTTTATTTGATGTTTATCTTTCACATTAATTAATGGAGAAAGGGAAGGCTTAACGGGGCTTGGCTTTCACCTTTCATCCCTCCTTAACACCTTTTAAGAAACAAAGCTTCAAATTGCTTCAAAATAAAGAATACATTGTTTAAGCAGAGGACACTTTAACAAGTGGAGTGTACACTATGGCTTATTTACGGAAAGAGGACGAAACCGTTGAAATCGACTACTCTTTAGACAAGGTGTGGTCAGCTGTCCCAAAGGCACTCGCCAACCTATACTGGGCTATAGAAGAAAGTGACGACGCGAAACATCATATCAAAGCCCAAACCAAGGGAGGTTTCATGTCATACCCCTCAAGGCTCATAATCGACGCAGCGGCAGTAAACGAGAAAACTGCAAGAGTCAAAGTTACGGCAGAGACACCAGTCACCACAATCACCTCGATTGCGGACTTTGGACGAACACGAGACCGCATTGACATATTCTTTGAAGCCTTGGCAAACCAATTAACCAGTAAAAAAGCCAAACGATAACAAGCCTATCAAACCCAACCTATTTTTGTTAATAGGACGCAATCGAACATGAAGTAGAAAGAAAACTCGAAAGAACCGCTGAAAAACGCGGCTAAAAATAAGGTAAGCAAAAACGGTCCCTACCTTGTTTCCGGCAAAATTCCCCTGCGAAACAGGTAATTATCGCAGATTCTGAGGGGCCCACTACAAAAAGTCAGCCAAGCATCAAGTATAAGCCGCAAGAAAAATAACCCCTTTGCACCTGCGAACATTCAAAGAATAAACCGTTCTATAACAGCAACCATCATCCTGAAGCCTAGGCAGTAGAAAAAGTGCATAATGAATAAGGAAACAGAGAAGCAGTTGCTGAATGGCGCTGTCTTTTTATCTGGATACTACGAAAGCAATGTTGACTACAGCGCGGTACTCCACAATCTTGTTGTCTTGCACTTTTGCGGTGCAACGTTTCACGTGAACGCTACGAATGTTTTTGATTGTACGAGCTGCTTCGTCAATAGCGTCCTGGGTTGCCTCTTGCCAGCCCTCTTTCGAACTGCCGATTAACTGAATAATTTTCACAACCATAAACTCTACACCTCCACAGAAATAGAGGGGGCCAAAACACTTCAGTCTTTCGGCAAAAGCAACAAAACGAAGAGTTTGAAACTCTGAAGCGGATGTGCTATTCGAGTATTTGTGCCCATTTAAACGCAATCCACGCGATAAACAGGAAAACTATTGTATAAACTATTGTTGTGACAACAGATCTTGATGTTATCAGGGATATTGGTTCCGAGTAAGCGAATACTTGAGTTATTAGCGGCTGGTTACCTTGAAGCTCAATGCGTGTCATGTTGAAATCAACGTTGGCTGAAGGGTAAAGCACGTAGTTAATCATGTTAACGCCTATGTTGTCGGTTCCGGCGCCTATATCTATTTGTCCTTGCGGGGTCATCATTTTTCCGGAGGCTCCGCTTCCAGGCACGTAATTCAGAATTGGTGAGGGGCCAGCTAAGACGGATATTATTTGCACGGCGAATAACAAGCCGAAGAATAAGCCGAAAGCTACTAGAGCTGATATTATGGTGCTTTTTGAGAGGGTTCCTGCAGCTATGATTATTGCTACCCAGAGAAAAGTGCTGAGAATATTTCCAAAGAGTCCAATAGGTACAAGGTGGAGGTTGTTTTGGGAACCATAAACAAGGGTTCCGCCGATGATTCCGTACACGAAGAGGATCGTGTATGTAAAGAGTATTATGATTAAGGCTGCTAACAGCTTACCTAAGAAAACCATGGTTCGTGAGACGGGTTTCGTGAGCAATGGGACGACTGTGCCACTTTCGAATTCGCTTGAGAAGCTGTTCATTGCAGTTATAAGGGCAAAAAGGAATAGGCCAATCCCGGGTATTGCGAAGTTGACTGCGAAGTCGGGGTCTGCTTCTATGGGTTGGTCGGTGGCGTTGCTGGAGACTATGGGTAAAACCCAGATTAGCGTGGCTAGGGCAAACGCGACTATAACTAAGCCTAAGAATTTTTTCTTGCGTATGTTCCAGAGCATTTCATATCTTACAACTGCCCAGAATCGGATGAACCAGCTGGGGCGACGGCGTCTGGTGCTTGTTCTGGTGTTCACCTTGGTTTTTCTCCTTGGTCTTTGTGTATGAGTTGTATGAAGACATCTTCGAGGTTTGATGTTTTCTGGCTCATGCCGATAATTATTCCCCCTGACATCGTTATTTCTTGGGATACTTGAGCACGTGTATCTTCGTGTGTCTTCATTTGAATTCGTAAAGTGTTACCTGTCTGCACCACACTTGTAACTGAAGGTAATTTCTTTACGGCGTTGACGATTTTGTCGGATGTTTTGGCGACTTCCACATGGAGCATTGCTGGTCCTTCAATTAGCCCTGAAACTCTTTGGAGCGTGTCTGAAACCAACGCGGTGCCGCGGTTGATTATTGTGACATCTGTGCAGATTTGTTCGACTTCGAAAAGCAGATGTGATGAGACTAGAACTGTTCTTCCTTCTTTTGCTATTTCTTTTACGACTTCTCTTACTTCCACCATGCCTACAGGGTCTAAACCGAGGCTTGGCTCGTCTAAAATGACGAGTTCAGGGTTGTTCAGAAGCGTTTGCGCGATGCCTATGCGCTGCTGCATTCCTTTGCTGTATTTGCCTATGAGATCGTTTTCTCTGCCTTTAAGCCCAACTAATTCGATAAGTTTGGGTATCTGTTCGTTTCGATGTTGTTGGGTCATGCCGTACATTTGCCCGTAAATATCCAGCAGTTCTGAGCCTTTTAGGTGCTTCGGGAACTTGGGAAGTTCAGGCATGTAGCCGATGCTTAACCGTGAGTCGGCTTGCTCGTAGAAAGAATTTAGGAAGCCAGCGGTTTTGTCTCCGTGTAGTTCCTGTCCGAGAACTCTAACGGTGCCTTCGTTAGGTTTTAGGAGTCCTACCAGTATTTTTATTGTGGTGGTTTTTCCAGCGCCATTGGGACCTAAGAAACCGTGAATCGTTTTCCGCTTAACTCTCAGGTCTAACCTGTTTACCGCGGTTAGTGAACCGTATTTTTTGGTTAAGCCGTTAGTTTCGATGGCAAGGTCCATCTGCAAAAATTCCTCAACATGTTTATTCACTTTCATGAAGGATATAAGCGTTAAAAACTGCGGTGTTGAAAAGGGAAATGCAAAGGAGAACAATGGCAAGTTGGGTACGCAGGATTAAGGTGCGTATAAGGTGAAGTTTGAAGTTCTGGAAGCGGGTGGGGGTTAGTCGTATTTTTTGAGTTTAATCATTTTTCGGTAGTTTCGGAGGTCTTTTGAAACGCATTTGAGGAGGTGTAGTTCTTGCCTTGTTTTTTCGAATTTTGTCATTTGTTCGTTGACTTGGTGGTGCAACGTTTGTTCTTGTGTCATGGTTCTTCAGCTTTCAGGTGGTGTAATTTTTTGTGTGGGAGGGCTGTTGTCATTGTTTGTTGGCGGTCCAACAGCCAATCCGTCATCGAGGAGAAAGGAGAAGGCTTCGAGAACGGAAAAATTCTGTTGGCTTGCTGGATGCGGCCTTCAACCTCAAACGCCCTCCTAACACATCATAAGACTTACGATATAATAAACATATAAGAGTTGTGGATTACCGCTAAATAAAAAGAAGCGCTTAACCGATGGCCAAAACGCCTTCCAAAATCTTCTGCTCAGAAACCTCAAGCTGCTTGGACAGCCACATCTTCAAAAGAGCCGTCAACTTCGGAAGTTCGCCGCTGTACGTTACAATCTGGTTGCCCTTAAGTGCATCAGCCTGAAAAGTTTTCTCAGCGTCTTTGTACATGAAGGACAGCGTTTGAGCTTGGGAAGCCAGCGTCTGAAAATCTTCCCACTGTTTACACCGCAGAATCACTGGTGGACCATGCATTACGGGAGTTGGAGCAACCTCAGCTTTCGGTACAGGTTTCTGTTCAGTTTTTTGTTCTGGAGCTGGAAGTGGAGCTTCTCGCGGTGAACTGGAAAGGTAGTTCACCAATCCGGCTATTTCGTTTTGTAAGCCGTTTATTCTTTCTTCTACTTTTTCGACTTTGCTGGTTAATTCGCCAGTTTCGCCCAGTGCGTCGGTAACTGTGCCTAGCTCGTTTATCAGCCTGTCTAGGTCTTTCTCGTGTTCCTTGAGAACGTTAACTATGAAGTCTAATGCCTCTAATGCTTCGTCTTTTGACTGCGGTTTCTTCGACATCGTTTGCATCCCTTTAGCTTTCGGTTTATTCAATATAGCCTATTATAAATAAACGTAGCGAATCCTCAAAACATATCCCAGTGAATATGCAACCATACTTATTACGAATAAGGGCTACAAATGGAGATTTCAGCCGCATAAACAATCTCCTTATTTATTTTCGCATTTCACGCATTTTTCTTGCCTTTTTGTACAACACAAAAACACAACCAAAACCATCGTTCACCATTCAAAAACAAGCAAATAATGGGGTTAAGGCTGCGTGATTTTTTGTCTATGCCCCCCTTATAAAAAGGAACTATAAATAGACAATTTCGTCTTGTTCTGGAGGATGAAGTCTGTTGAAGCAGGTCGTTTTCTCATTGCACTTTGTAAATTTTTAACCCATAGTGTTTGTAAATGTTGAGTTTGAATTATGTTCTATTTGTCCGTGAATCGATGTTTAGATGGAGACGGGGAAAGAATTAAGAGAGGTCAATGTATAGTAAAATTGAGGCTTGACTGGTTGATCAGGCGTCGCTTAATCTATGTTGCTGGTCTAATTGTAATTGTGGTTGCTGCCTCGTTAGTTATCTTGCATGAAAATGGTTTTTTTGTGCCTAATCCGCCGCCACCGACGTTGGCACACGTGGTTTGGCAGAATACGTTGGAGCATTCTGCTTATGAACTTGCGGTTGGTGATGGACGAGTGTTCACGTTTGATAGTGATCTTGTTAACGCTTTTGATGCTGAAAGTGGCAGGCTTCTTTGGAGAGTTGAGCAAGGCAACTATTTTGGGCGCGGGCTTATTGTGTCTGGAGGTGGAGTGTACGTGGGTCATAGTGGCGCGAAAGTCGTTTGTCTCGACGAAGTAACAGGGACGTTTCAATGGATTTTCCAAGCACCATACAATTCAGGTCTCTTCGCAAAGAGAGCTCCAGCATACCTTGCTGTTGTTGACGGTCGGGTATTTGCAGTAGGAGATGGCTTAGCGGTTCATAGTGCTTACACGGGGCAACTTCTCTGGGAGTATGCAGACCGTTCAGGCTATGCCAACTTAACTGACAAACCTAACGAGGTTAATGTTTGGCCATTGGAAGGCGACCGGGTTTATGGAACTGCTGGCTATGGCGGCTCAGGTGCTTTTCTTTGCAGTTTTGACGCTTATAATGGAACAATATTGTGGCGAACCCCAGTGTATTTGTGGCCTAGCGGCGAACCATTGGCGTATCAGGAACACGTGATTTTCCCGCATGGCAATGGTCGAGATCAAACGGGCGTTTTCAGTTTTGATAGCAGTTCAGGCGAACACGTTTGGAGCTTTAACATTAACGAAACTTCTATTCAGCAGCCTGTAATCAAGAATGACCTCCTGTTGTTTGGAGCATCAGACGGCAGATTTTACAACGTGAACCCGGAGAATGGCACGTTAAATTGGAATACAACACTGGATTCAAGAGAAGGAAAATGGACCGAGCCGCAAATCTTTAACAACCAAATTTTTGTTGGCTATCAAGATACAATCTACAATTTAGACGCCAATACAGGTCAATTATTGTGGAACTGGTCTACACCTAACAGCAAACCAATCACTGGCCTAGCTATAAGTTCCTTAAGCAATCTCTTATACGCAACCTGGGAACAAAACCTGCAAACATTCAGTGCTGCCGATTGTTCGCCCCAGTGGAGCCAGTATTTTGAGCATTACGTTCGCGCGCCAATCGCAGCATACAACAAAGTCTACATAGCTGGAGACGGATACATGATTGCTTACGAATAGTTAAACGATTACAACATGAAAACAACAGTTTCTCAGCTTTCAACGTGGATTCCAAACGCACCAAATAGCCTTTTCAGCGCACGCTAATACGCAGGGTGCCTTTCCAGTTTCAGGCTTGCATGGTGAACAGGCGTATTTGACGTTTTTGCGTTGCTGCTCCGTCACCACCGCCACCGTCTTGTCATCCAAATCAATAAACATGGACACGAGTTCGAGGGCGGATTGTGGGCATACCTTCACGCATTCGCCGCATCCGTTGCATTTAGCAGCGTCTATGACAATGTAGTATTCGCCTGACCCATCCGTGTAGCCATAATGCGTGATGATAACAGGTCACCTCTCAACTATTAGTTAGCTTTTCTGTTCTTTCTCATATAACGCTTTAGCGAAAAGCGCCGCGCCGATCGCGCCAGCTATCATGGGGTCTAACCCGTTTTCGCGCCAATCAGGCATTGGAAGGCATTTAACGTCAAGCTGCTTTTCTATCCTCGAGACAATGCCAACGTTTTTTGATTGCCCACCAGTTATGACGAACTCTTTTTCGAGACCCACTCTCTTGATGAGGTTGCCCATTCGAATAGCCATTGCATGAGTGTAGGCAGCTAAAACTTTTTCTTTAGACCAGCCTTTACGCAGCAGCCCCATTGCTTCAGTTTTTGCGAAAGCCACACAGGTACAGCTTACTGGCGGAGGCTCCTCCTCCACTTTAAGGGAGAATTCGCCGATTTGCTCGATGGGGATTTTCAGCAGGTCAGCGAAAACTTCCATGCCTCTGCCCGTGCCAGCCGCGCATTTGTCGTTCATTAGGAACGAGGTGACTCTGCCGGTTTCGTCACAGTGAATGGCTTTTATGTCTTGGCCGCCAACGTCCAGCACGGTTCTGACGCTGGGACCCCAAATGTAGTTCGCGCCTTTTGCATGACAAGCAATTTCCGTGATAGCCTTGTTAGCCATTGGAACGTTCACGCGCCCGTAGCCAGTACCAACAATGTACTTGAGATCATCAACCCTAAGCCCAGTACCCTCCATAGCCCAGCTTAAAGCTTTCTTTGCGCTGTCAGGACTATTTGACCCAGTGCGCATCACCCCCCAAGAGTAAATCTCGCCGTCAAGCATTATAGCGGCTTTAGAACCAACCGAGCCAACGTCAACGCCCGCGGTGATTATGTCCTTGTTTTTCCACTGTTTCTCCGAAAAGACCCTGTGGTACTCTTGCCAGCGCCAGTACTCAACATCTTCTTTCTTCGGGATTTCGCTCAATTTTTTACACCTTTTTAACTCGGTTTACGGCGACGAGAGCTGCGCCTAGAGCACCAACATATTCTGGGCACTCGGGTATTAAAATGTCAACGCCCAGTTTCCGCTTTAAAGCTGCTACGAAGCCGACATCTTTTGCGACACCACCCACAAGTAGCACTTCGGGGTTCACACCCAGCCTGTGCACCATCGACGAGACTCGGTCAGCCATGGCTTCAAATATTGCCCGGGCAATCTCAGGTTTTGATTCTTGCTTGTGAATCAGAGACACCACATCTGACTCGCCGAATATTACGCAACTGGCGTTTATCGAGCTTGCACGTTCAGCCTTAAGAGAAAGCAGACCCATATCCTCTAGCTTAACCTCTAAAGCCCGCGCCATAGCTTCAATGAACGCGCCAGCACCAGCCGCACACCGCTCATTAACAACAAAATCCATCATAATCCCGTTATCGTCACACCTAACTGCCCTAGCTTCCTCCGCGCCCACGTCAATGATTGTTCGGGCGTTCGGAAACAGGTGAACTCCTGCTTTCGCGTCTGCTCCCATCATGCTTACCGTGCTGTTGGAATTAGCAGCCATCTCCATGCCTGAACCAGTAGACGTAACATGACGCACATCAGACATTGAAAGATTAGCTTCTTTCAACGCTTCGCCAAGAGCCTGTTCAGCAGCCTGAGCAGGGTCAAAACCAGAAAAAGCCTTACTGCGAGCCACTACCTTGCCATCCTTCACGATGACCACCTTTACGCTTTGAGTGCCTAAGTCTAAGCCAGCAGTTATCATCAATTACGCCTCTATATGTCAATCCTCGCCGAAAGCATCTCCAAGAACGCTTCAACCCTAGTTTTCATCTGACCCACATCTTCCCGCGTGTACTCAGTGTCCAAGTAGTAGACGGGAATGTTATTACGGTCCAAGACTTTTTTGACCCGCGTGTACTCCATGGCGTAGAGCATGCAACCGCGAACTACATAGTAAATCACGCCTTGGATATTCCAATCTTTAATCTTGGTTAACAACCAGTTGATGCGGTCTTCGTTACCGTCTTCAGAAGTGAAGCAGGGACACGTGGACGCCATCAAGTACCTTTCACCTATAGCGTTAAGCATGTCGCTAATCGACCACTCATCCACACCCACAGGGTCGTACAACAGCCGCTCGCTTGAACAAAGCTCGTCAGCCACAAGTATGCCTTGAGGGTTAGCCTCCTCAACCAACGTGGGAACCTTCCAGTTGTCAGGCCATATCATAGGCGTGCCAGTAATCATAACCCGCGGAGTATCCGTTGGGCAGACCCAGTTTTTCTGGCTTACTCTTTTTTCAAGCTCGTCGCACAAGGCTTCAGTCTTCTCCGTCCACCGGTCAATATCATCCCACATGTAAGTTTGATTAACCAGCATAGCGTCTCTGCCCATTATCACTGGAGGTCCCTTTCTCAGGTCCTGTAGCCTGCGGAAAGCCTTTGTCGCCTTTTGAGTTCGCTCTATGGCGGACTTCAACTGCTTCCCTTTAATCGTGTTGCCAGTTAACGCTTCAATTTGCGCTTTAATAGCCTTAATTTCCTCGTTCCACAAACGAATTGATTGCGCGGAATCCTTAACCCGTGGAACAGTCATCGCCCAAACAGGCGTGTAATCGCTCAAGATTTCCCCGAGCTTCGTCATTGCATCACACGTTAACACGCTTATCAAAGCGTCACTTAACTCGAGATAAGGAGACAAAGCAATCATTTTCGCGCCTATGGTTGACCTCACCATCGGGCAGACTTCAACAGGCACAATTCGGTCTCCAAGCTTAGAAGCATCATACCAACCTGAGTTCACGCGAACAGGAATAGCGTCCGCAGCCAAAATTAATTCTGTAGGGGCATGCAGGCACATGTAGCCGATGACCTTTTTGCCTTCCTTTTTCGCAGCGCGAATTTCTTTTTCCCGCTGGGCAAAATCCGCTATCTCATCAAAGTAGTTCATAGCCTCAGGACGGTTCTGGTCTGCCTTCTTCATTTTCTCGATGTTTTCAGCAACTACCCTCTGGGAAGTATCTGTGATTGCTTTTCTTAACTCTTCAACTTCTTTCTCGGAGAGTTCAGGCATGTATTTTTTTTCTTCACTTTGGCTTTTCATTTTTTTCTCACTCAATTGTTGATGGCTCCAACCAGTTTCGAGACTTGAAAACGGTTTTTCCACCCATCTTCAGTTTCAAGCAGTCTTCGTAAGGACACATTTCAACGCACCGCGTACACAGGGTGCACATTGAAGTAGTTATTTTTCCACCCTTCTGATCGTACACTTCGGTAACCTGCACTGGACAAACACGCTTGCAAATCCCACATTTAGTGCACTTCTCCTCGTCCTTATCTATATGAAGCATAGGCGCCCATTTAAAACCCTTAAACCTGTTCACGACAGCAATCGACGCGCCTGTGGGACAGAACCGGCACCAAACACGCCTCACAAAGAACGAGCCAACAAATGTTAGCCCCACGAAGACCCACGCGATAATATTGACGATAAGCTCGCTGAAAACCACTTCAGAGTAGAGTATAACTTCTTGGACGTAGGGATAACTGAAGTAAACACCGCTAATCGCGAGCGGTCCTTCCCACGGAACAATCAACGGTATGAGAGGACCAACCAGAATTCTCCAGGGCTCAAAAGGACCTGACAGGAGCATAGCCAGAAGAAAAGAAGTGTCAAATGATGATGGAGGGTCAAGCAGGTACAACGCGACAGGGATAATCAAAAAGACAAGAAACAACACGTATCTTAGGTTATGCAGAAACTTGTTGAGTTTATCAGGTAGAAGCCGGTAACGCACTTTGACGGTTTTTCTGATTAGGGTAATAGCGTCCATGATTAACGCGAACGGGCAAATCCAACCGCAAAAGAACCGACCTATAAAAAGTGGCAAGACAAAAATAACGATTAATATGATAAGCTGCCATACGGGGTAGGTGAACAAGTAGAAAATCGCAACCATGGATACTGCCTGAACGAGAAAGCGAAGGTAAGTTACTTTCGTCGCCAGACCTTTTTTCCATATCAGTATAACAAGTACTCCTGCTAACGCTAACCCCGAGAGAACCATTAACTTCAGTATTTCTCCTATAAGTTCCATCATGGTTGTTTCGCCTTAGCAAAGTCTGGGAGACATATTAAAGTGCGGAACATTAAAAAATGTAAGAAAACGCTGGCTACCACGCCAAGATAATCCTTTGAAAGCTCAAGCACTAATAACATGTTTGAAATCTCAAGGTTTTTAGAGATGAAAATAGAACCTGTAGCATTTAAAGTTTACACAAATAAAAGTTTACAAAAGTGATGGTTCAAAGTTGGAGTAGGCGAGATATCTCCCGCCTGAGATACATGGTGACATTATTGTTTACGTTTCTTGAAGTAAACGAGAACACCTAAGTCAACAACCGCTATTACCGCTATGACCGCAGTCACCCATGTTATCAGGGAAAACCCCAACGTTAGCGTTTGACTCTGAGAAGTCACTACCCTAGTGTTATATTCTTGGAGATACTGCGAGTGCGCGTCGTCATATGGATAGCTTTCTGTATCAGGATACGGAAAACCACTCATGCTACGGAAAGGCAAAGCATCCACAGTAAAATCAAAACCGTAACCCCAATTACCAGGAGGATCCTTAAACCAACAAGCCACAAACATGAAATAATCACGCTCCATACCATCCCCAAGAGGAGCAAGACCAGCAACGGGGAACTGAAGAGACACCTGATCGCCCTGCCTTCCAATCACGTACATATCATCATCCTCAACCAGCAACTCTGACACATCACCATACCTAGTAAAGCTGCCTGCAGAAGAGGAAGGAGTGACAAACGCTTGAGTCAGAGTAGCATCACCATCAATCCTCTGAACAGTTATGTCTGCTTTTGGAGTTGTGTCTATTGCAATGTAATCGAAAGTTACGTTCCAGAAATTATTAATTCGAATCTTGTATTCGCTCACTTCATCGGGGAAAAGCCCTGTCAAGTCCACAGCGAAACTTCTAGCAACGTAATCAGCGGGTGTTGGCAACTGTCTGTCATCTGGTACGCGCACCCAGTTGCCATTTGCATCCATAACCTCCATGTACGGGGGCGGGTTAATCTGCGTACCAGCCGGCACAAGACCCTCCGCGAAAGCCGACTTAAAACCATCAATCCAAGTGTAATAGGGTTCAGCTGGGCCCCAATCAACCATGCCGTTGATTACAAGCTGAATTTCCTCTGCATCAGACAAATCACCCAAATCCAGCGTCAACCGGTTAATGTTAATATTATCCCATGATGGGCTATCAACGCCGTTAGTTGCAGGTGTGAAAACGCCATCTAAACTGGAAATTTGAGCCAAGACATCTTCGCCGTTTTCGTTGATAGCTGAAACAGGAGTCAGCAGGTTGTCTTTACTTACAGTGTAAATATCATCTGGAAAAGCTTGGTTGACGTAATTGACCATAGTTGAATAGACATCAACGTCTGCGGGGTGATCAACAACCAGCATATAAGCCGCATCAAGGTAGAAGATTTCATCCCACTTCTGCCGAAGGATAACATCATAATAATCACCATCTTCTGTGCTTCGAAGTGTTAACTGGCTTGAATCCAATTTTATTGTGTCCCACGGGTTGCCTCCGCCAAAAACCATCTCCCCATCCGCATCAATATAGTCAATATAACCCAGCCAACCA
>JAFGLT010000111.1 GCA_016927895.1 Candidatus Bathyarchaeota archaeon
AGCTTGTGCAGGTGCTGACAAATCAAAGATAGCCTCCTTTAATGCGCACAACAACAAAACACAATTGCCATATAAGTTTTTCTAGACTTTGGATACCGAACTGAGCTAAAGCTGAAGCTTTCCCGTAATCCACTTAGAATTCTACAGCAGTTCAGCGGCTGGCTGGTTTAAGTTAATAAACGGCGACTTTGGCTACACCTGTGATATTCAGCAGTTCAGAAATTAATTCACCGGGAATTTTCTTTTCCACAATGATCGCAAGTTTCGGTTCTGGTGAGAGTTCAGGGTCGTCGACAATTGCCTGCCTAATGCTTAAACCGGCTTTGGCGAGTATCGTGGCTGATTTCGCTAAAATCCCGGCTGTTTTCGCGTCGACAGGAGTTATTTCCACAACGCCCAAGTTCAGGGGTTTCGCGATTTCTTTCAGCGAGTGTCCAGCAGACCTCATTTCCTCAAAAACCAGTCTAAGTTCGCGGTTGGCTTTGATTGTCTTTAATGTCTCGTTTACTGTTCGCCTGTCAACTCCTGCCACTCTTGCGATGCGAACTGGCGGGATTTCGATTTGGTTAAGGTAAACTTTTCCGTCTCTTGCGCTCAGCCCATTTTCTACTAAGACGCGTGCTACTTTGAGTCTCTCTGGATATTCTTCAAAGTGTTTTTTGAGGTTATTCCACATGAGCCTATTCCTTAATGTACATTTATGTACAGTAAAGTATAAATGTGCTGGTCAATTTCCTAATCGAAACACAAAACGGAAGAGACGCACCATGACAATTAAAAAAATACTTCTAGGCGAAGAGCAGATACCAAAAAAATGGTACAATATAACTCCCGACCTGCCTCATCCATTGCCCCCTTTCATCGACCATGAGACAAAGGAGCCTGGAGCAGGCATCGTTCCAAGGATATTTCCCAAAGCTATCCTTGGTCAAGAAATGAGTAAAGAACGATGGATAGACATCCCTGAAGAAGTACGAGAAATCTACAAAATGTGGCGACCATCACCCCTCTATAGAGCAACCGGGCTTGAAAAGGCTCTGAAAACACCCGCAAAAATATACTACAAGTACGAGGGTGTTAGTCCAGCGGGAAGTCACAAAACCAACACCGCCGTTGCCCAAGCTTACTACAATGTGAAAGAAGGCTTTGAACGGGTAACCACAGAAACAGGTGCTGGTCAATGGGGTTCCGCTTTGTCTTTCGCAGCCTCCATGTTTAACCTGGAAGCAACAGTTTACATGGTCAGAGCGAGCTACGACCAGAAACCGTACAGGAAAATGTTCATGCAATCTTTTGGAGCGAAATGTTACGCAAGTCCCAGCACGCAAACAGAGAGCGGCAGAAGGATTCTGGCTCAAGACCCAGACAGCACTGGCAGTTTAGGAATCGCTATTAGCGAAGCAGTTGAAGATGCCCTTGCCAACGAAAACGAAGTGAACTATACAATAGGAAGTGTTTTCAACCACGTTCTATTGCATCAAACTGTTGTAGGCTTAGAGACTCAGGAACAGTTGAAAATCGTGGAAGATTATCCGGATGTGATATACGGCTGTATAGGCGGCGGAAGCAGCTTCTCTGGGCTGTTCTGGCCGTTCTACTATGACAAAGTTTCTGGAAAAGCGCCGAAAGAAACAAAGTTCGTAGCCACGGAAGCTACTGCTTGCCCAAAAGTAACTAAAGGTGAGTACAAGTACGACCACGGAGACACAGCACGAATAACTCCGCTGGTTCCCATGCACACGTTGGGTCACGATTTCATCCCAGCGCCGATACATGCGGGTGGTCTACGCTATCACGGAATCGCCCCCACCATAAGCGTGTTAGCATCAGAAAACCAGTTGCAAACTCAAGCCTACAACCAAATAGAGGTTTTCGACGCGGCGAAACTTTTCATCCGCACCGAAGGCATAATACCTGCACCTGAACCGGCTCACGCGATAAAGGCAGCAATTGATGATGCTATAAGATGCAAAGAGACTGGGGAAGAAAAAACAATTCTCTTCTTGCTGTGCGGCCACGGCTTCTTTGACATGCAAGCGTACGATGAATACTTCAATGGCAGGCTGAAACCTTACGAGTACCCAACGCAAAAAGTAGCAGAATCCATGGAGAAACTCGCCAAACTCTATCCTTGGCTGGAAGAAGCTAACAAGAAATACATAAGCTGTGAACCTCTCTAAAACATCCAAAACTGGTGAGAGCGGCAACCTCTCATCCCCGCTCAATTTTTCAAGTTGACCTTTCTTCTTCATAAGTGATGTTTTGTAATCCTGTTTTTGTCGTTAACTTTTATTCGTATTTAGCGTTTAGATAAGAATCAAGTGGTGTTGCTAATGAGTATCGAAAACAAGTCGGCTGAAGGGCAGAGTGTTCTTCAGGTGAAGACAATAGGCTTGATAGTTAATCCTGTGGCTGGTATGGGTGGGGCTGTTGGTCTCAAAGGCACAGATGGGAAAGAAATTGTTAACCGAGCCAGATTTCTAGGTGCAAAGCCTGTAGCGCCAGTGAGGGCGGTAGCCTTTCTCTCAGAGTTGAAAGCTGTCAAGCATGAGGTGAAGCTTGAGGTGGGGGCTGGAAACATGGGCGAAGCTGAAGCCGAGAGTGTTGGTTTCACCTATAAGGTTCTTGGGGAGGGCAAGAAAGAAACAAGTGCTGAGGATACGGTGGCTATTGCAAAGAAAATGGTGGATGCGGGAGTATCTCTTCTGGTTTTTTGTGGCGGAGACGGAACAGCTAGAGATATACTAAAGGCGGTTGGCACGGCTCTTCCAGTTCTTGGTGTTCCAACAGGCGTCAAGATGCACAGCGCTGTTTTTGCATTTAACCCCCAAGCCGCAGCCCGAGTGGTGATTCGTTTTCTATACGAGACATTGCCCGTCAGGGAAGCCGAGGTGATGGATGTCGACGAGCAAGCTTTCAGAGCCGGCAGCCTTTCAGCTGAACTCTACGGGTACGTTCTGGCTCCTTACGAGCCTCATTTGATTCAGGTAAACAAGATTGCGAGTCCGATGACGGCGAGTGAACTGCGTAATCACGCTGCTATCGGTGTATACATAATTGAAAACATGAAACCTGACGTAGTTTATATTATTGGACCTGGAACTACCACACGCACTATTGGCGACCTATTGGACGCGAAAAAAACGCTCTTAGGCGTGGACCTATTCTGCAACAAGAAAATAGTGGCTAATGACGTGAACGAGAAACAAATATTGGAGGAAATAGAAGAGAAAACCGCGCAGGTCATCGTCACGCCGATTGGGGGTCAAGGTTTCATTTTTGGAAGAGGGAACCAGCAGATAAGCCGGGAAGTAATTCGCCGTGTAGGGTTAGACAATATAATTGTGGTTGCGACAGAAGGCAAATTGAGAAGCTTGAGCAGTTTAAGGGTTGACACTGGTGACCCCGCCTTGGATGCTGCTTTCCGAGAGCGCAAAGTAAAAGTTATAGCTGACTACAAAACCGAATACATGATGAATGTCGAATAATTTTCTGCTATTTTTTAGCTTTGTTTTCACGAGATACATAGGTAAATTGAAATACAGAACTCGTAAACACTATTCTGTTGTTACTTGGAGGCGGAACATTTGATTCCCATTAATCTTCCTATAATCGGCGAAGAAGAAATCGAAGCCGTTGTTAAAGTCATGAGAAATGGCCCGTTAACCAGCGCGCTTGGCGCGGGGCCCATGGTTACGCAATTCGAGAAGAAATTTGCAGAGTTCGCGGGCGTAAAACATGCTGTAGCCGTGAACACGGGAACTGCGGCATTGCATTCTGCAGTTGTAGCTGCTGGTGTTAAACAGGGTGACGAGGTTATACTGCCCAGCTTCACTTTCGTAGCTACAGCCGAAGCGGTTGTTATGGCCGGTGGCGAACCAGTTTTTGCTGATATTGACCCTGAAACCTACAACCTTTTCCCCGACGAAATCGAGAAAAATGTGACAAAAAAGACTAGGGCAATAATGCCTGTTGACCTGTACGGTTTTTCCGTTGACAGCAAGCCGATAAGTGAAATCGCTGCTGAACACGACTTGGCAGTTGTTGAGGATGCCGCTCAAGCTCACGGTGCAACTTACGCAGACAAGCCTGCTGGAGTTTTTGCTGATGCTGCTTGCTGGAGTCTTTATGCTAGTAAGAACATAACCACGGGTGAGGGAGGGGTAGCAACAACAGACAATGATGAAATCGCGGAAACTTTACGGTTGATAAGAACACATGGAGAAAAAGCCAAGTACTCCTCTTTGATGCTCGGCTACAATTACCGTATGTCCGAAATACAGGCCGCTATTGGATTAGTTCAATTAGGAAAGTTGCCGACTTTCGTGGCTAAACGGCGCGAAAACGCCAAAAGGCTCACGAAACTTCTTGCCGGGTCAGATAGGCTGAAGTTACCCATGGAATCTGAGGAACGGAAACACAGTTGGTATCTCTATACTGTAAGGCTTAAAAACTCCACAGGAAACGAACGGAACAAGATTGTGGAGGAACTGCAGAAGAAGGGCATAGGTGCGGTAGCCTACTATGTTAACCCTGTGCATCAAATGCCTTACTACCGCGAAATCTTTGGTGAGCGTGAATTACCTGAAACAGAAAAAGCAGCAGGTCAAGTTTTTTCTTTACCTGTTCACCCTGGAGTCACGGAGGCGCAGGTAGACTACATAGGCAAGACTCTTCTCGACCTTTTATAGACGCCTCAGCGTTAAGGTTTCCGCGGATTGCTTACTTGCTACCTTATCATGCCATTGACTTTTTAAGGATGATTGAAGTGAATTGGCAGACTGTAAGAGTTAAATATGAATATGTGTTGAAGTAATAAGACCTAACTGTCTCAACGTGTTGGGTAATTTTCTCGAGGGGAGCGTTAAACAGTTGGCTGATGAGGAAGATATTGCGCGAATTAAGATAAAATTCATTATAGAGAGTTTAGGTGAAGCGGAAGGCGAGTTGGTAAGGTTTTTGGCGCCCAGAACCATAGACACTATTGTTAGAATACTTCCCGCGGAAGGCAGAGCCGCTTTATGGAAAGAAGAAGTTTACTTTGAACTTCCAGTTAAGATAGGTGAAGAAAAGGCTAAACCAACTGTGGAAACTGGCGACATGGCCTTCTGGCCCATGGGGAGCGCTTTATGCGTTTTTTATGGGCAGTCTCAACCCTACAGTTCCGTAAACATTTTGGGGAAAATCACAAAGAATCTGGAGCTGTTTAAACAGGTAAAAAGCGGTGCAACAATTAAAGTTGAGTTGGTAAGCTAGAAGACTGTTGAGCTGTCCTCCCACATCTGCAGTAGCCGTGCGCATTCTTCTTTCACGCTTTCATCTTGGCTCTTTTCCTTAAGAACTTCAAGGAATTTTATGCGTTTTTCAACTGAACGCTGCTCCGCGTTGCCTCCGTAGTAAACTTCGCCTTCAAGATACTCCTTCATATGATTAGCTTTTTGGACGATGAGGCTCGCTGCGTCCACGGGATTTTCAACTGCAAACTTGTTAGCCCATATCTCTACTTCTGTTTCGCGCAGTTGAGTTAGCCCGTCGATTTCCATTATCTTCCTGATGTAAGTCCTTAAAAACTCGTAGAAACCCGCGGTTTTTATGTAACCAAGAGCTTCGTTAACTTTCTGTTCGAATTTCGTGCTTCCTTCCACTGTTAAATTGTGTTTGTAACCGTTGTTTACCAGTTCTCTTGCAATTTTAACCTCTTTTTGGGTGTAAACTCTTTCTGGAAATTCCAAGCTGTCGCCTCCCAGTTCTTCAGAAGTGAACACGAAAAAAGTTTCCGATACGAATTAAGCGGCAACGGGTTTATAGATTTTTATGTTGTGGTTTCCTGAGACGAATTCCACAGCGCCGATTTGTTCCAGTTGCTCCAAAAAATCTTTAGCTGCGCTTATCCGTACGTTGAACCTTGAAGCCACAGCGTACGGCGTCAGAACATTCATTTTCTTTACTTCGCTAACAATTTTTGCGTTTTTCACGTCTGGCGGGATTACACCTATTGTTCTTCGCTCTTTCGGCGGTGCGGCTTTGTCTTTCTTTTTATCCTTAGCCTTGCTTTCTTCGTCTTTCTTTTCTTGCATGCGCTCCATCTGTTTTAAGCCGAGCTTCTTTTTTCCGCCCATTTTTTTCACTTCTCTAATCTGTTGGCTGCTGAACTATAAAGGCTGGGTTATTTCAACTTTATGCTTATTCTTCCAATCTTTGAGGGGAACGCCGAGTTTCTTTTCAACTTCAGGTCTGTGAATAGAGTTCATAGAGCAGAACGGTATTATGCGCCCATCTGGCACGGCGTAGTGAATTGCACACCTTTGTACGCGTTCCAAGTCAAAGTTGTACGGGTCCATGAAGTGCATAGACGAAAGCAGAATGGCTTTCCTTTGCAAAGCGCCTAACGAGTTATAGCTTCCCTCCGTCAAGACTCTCAAAAGGTATTTCCTGAGAAAACTGAATTTCACGTGCCTGACTGCTCCCAGCAGGCGAAGCTTTGCTTTTTTCTTACTTCCTTCCGAGGCGTTCTCATAAACTTTCTTCATGGTTGCAACGAACTTGTCTATGTTCGCGTAACGCGTAATCGGTATGATGTCGCCTTTTTCGACGAAGAGGTACGTAGCCATGCCGCAGTGCGGGTGTGCTGTAAACTCCACGTACCGCTTGTCTTGGAGTGCACCTACAGCTTTTGAAACTGGCACAACTGTGGGCACGGGATAAAAGTCTGAAACCTTTATTTTTCCGTTGGTTTGTTCCTCACATAGCCGCATGAAATCTGGGATTGTTATGCGCATTCGGTCGCGTTCTTTCTGTGGCAGGCGTCCGCAGAGGGAGACTGGCTGAACGTTTATGCACCTTACGATGTCAAAGTTTTCAACTGCGAAATTTATGATGTCGCCAAGTTGGCTATCGTTTACGCCTTTTACTAAGGTAACTACCAGGACTATGCTGTGCATTCCTGCTTTGCGGCAGTTCTCAATCGCCTTCATTTTGATGTCAAGCAGGTCGACGCCGCGGATGAACTTGTAAACTTCAGGGGTTAGCCCATCAAATTGTAAGTATATTGTGCTTACTCCAGCCTCTTTCAGTTCTTTGCAGTAATCAACGCTTTGTGCGAGACGCAAACCGTTTGTGTTGACTTCCACGTGGCGGAAGCCAAGTTCCTTTGCTTTTCGTACAAAATCTGTTAGTTCGTTGCGGATTGTTGGTTCTCCGCCGCTGAATTGAAGTGCTGTGGCTGGTACGGGGTCATTTGCGCGCAGGTTCTCCAGCATTCCCGTAACCTGTTCCGTTGTGGGTTCGTACACGTAGCCCGCGGCTGCAGCGTTTGCAAAGCAGACTGGGCATGTAAGGTTACACCTGTTTGTTATGTCGATTATTGCAAGAGAAGTGTGTGATTTGTGCTCTGGGCATATGCCACAGTCGTAGGGGCAGCCTTTATCAGTTTTTGTGCGTGGATTGTTAAGGCCGTCGCCGTCGTATCTGAGTTTTTCAGCGCGTAGATATTGGTCATAGTCTGACCAGTATAATTCTTGGAAAGAACCGTGCTCTGGGCACTCTTTTTTTATGTAAACTTTGCCGCCGTCCTCAAAGATGGCGGCGTCTAAAACTTGCAAACATTCAGGACAAAGACTCTTCGTGCTTTTAATGGTGTTCATGTTCTTTCACTATGCCTTCTGGTGGCTGTGCTTTTCGAAGTGCTTAAGAGCGGAAATAGCCATAATAATGTTTCCAAACCTTTCCTACGGTTATTTGGGGGAAATAAGTATGTCAATCAGCGAAAACACTCGTGATATTCTGCGAGAAATAGGTTTGAACGCCTACGAGGTTGACGCTTACATTGTGCTGTTGGAAGGCGGACAAATGACGGCTATGGAAATTAGCCGAGAGACGTCTGTTCCCTACTCTAAAATTTATGATGTTCTGAACTCGCTTAAGCAGAAGGGCTGGGTTAAAAGCTCTGAGAGTCGCCCCTTCAAGTATTATCCTGTTCCCCCGATTGAAGCTATAGCATACACGAAACTTAGGCTTGAAGATAAATACCAAAGCTGGGAAACCGCTGTCTCCGAGGAATTGCAGCCTTTGTATGAGAAAAGGGAGCTTGTGGAGCGGCCAGACATTCTGCTACTGCGTGGGCAGCAGGCGGTTTTAACTAAGCTAGATGAAGTTCTAACTAAAGCCACAAAGGAGATTATGATTGCGGCTCCCGAATTTGCACGCGCCATAGTTGCCTCAGCAGACCCTTTAATGATCGGGTTGAAGAAATCGGTGAGCGTTAAACTCATGGTAGCGGGAAAAGCTGAAGACTGGATTTTTCTGAAGAAACTTCCTGGAGTAAGCGAGTTACGCGCCAGAGACCACATGTTTGGTGGAGGAGTTATTGCTGATGGCAAAGAAGCCATGCTTTTTCTAGGGGAAGACAAGCCCAGCCTAGTCATATGGAGCAACCACGTCGGTCTAGTTGGATTTGCCCGCGAGTACTTCCAGTTTCTGTGGGACTCCTCAGGGAAAGCTTGAAAACACGTGGATGACGCTTAATACTCTCATTTTGTGATACCGCAGACATCCTCGGCGTTGACGTTACCGTAAGTGTTCTTGATCCAAACGGCAACTACTATGAAGTAGCTACGGCTACAAGTGATG
>JAFGLT010000019.1 GCA_016927895.1 Candidatus Bathyarchaeota archaeon
GGCCAGATCCGAAGCCTAAGACAAGGGGGAGGACTTAAGATCCTCTGGCGAAGGCCTCCGTGGGTTCGAATCCCACCCCCCGCACCATTATGCTTAGCCAGTAAGTAAAAAAATTATTGTAGTTTCACTAGTCGATTGTATACTGGAGGTTAGTTTAGTCCAAAAAAATTGACTATTAAGGACCGCCCCAACCGCCAATCGTCGTTACAATCCCGGAAATGGTGAAGCTGGTATATAGGTTTCCTGGGGTGTATGTTCCGCCTTCGTATAAGCCGTCCGTGGGGGTGCCTGTGGAACTTCCTCCCAGATATAAGGTATGTAGACCGGGGGCGAGTTGGGGCGAAGAATAGACTATCGATTGGAAGTTTTTGGTGGGCATGAAGGTGAAAACTTCGCCTGAGGTCGTATTTAGATGAATTAGCGTAGGCAGCCTTGGGAAGTTAAGTTTTATGTGTACGGAATATTGAGTAGATATTCCGCTTGGGGCTTGTGCCATGCCTGAACTGCCTAAAGCCACCAAAGTTCCGCCAGTGATTTTAAAAGTTCCAAATCCGTAATCTATCGCAGCCTCCATATTACTTGTAGGGCCGTTAACAATCACAATGCCGCCACTCATATCCATGAATCCGTTTGTGTCTATGCCGTCAGCGTCTGAGCTGACGACGATGTAACCACCGTTTATGTGCAACCACTGACCCTCATCTGGGGGCGCAAAAGGGTCGGCTGGACCATCGTCGTTCCCTCCAGCCACGTTTATACCGTCGTCACTTGATTCAATTCGAATGATACCACTGTTTATGGTAATTACGGAGCTCTCCAACCCCTCAAAGCATTGAGTTATGTTGATGTTTCCACCGTTAATTATTAAGTAAGTGTCAGCGTGAAAGCCATCATCGCCGGTTGAAATGTCGAAAGAGCCGCCGTTAACTGTTATGTTTGAATTGGAGTGGATGGCATCATCAGCGCAATTTGCTGTGATAGTGCCGCCGTCAATAATTACGCTAACAAGCCCCTTGACGCCTTTAGCAGACGTGCCCTCGCTGACGGTTCCCGTGCTGCCTCCGCCCGACGTTAACGTGAGGTCCCCGCCAGTTATTATAACATCAGTTTGAGCCTCAATAGCATCTCTGTCAGAGGTAATGCTTACCACGCCACTCTCAACAGAAACGTACCCTCTTGTAACGTCTGCGTCATTATCGGATTTGAAGCCATCACCATCAACATTCAACGTGACATTTCCACCTTTAACAACAAGATAGTCTTTTCCTCGTATGCCGTCGTCCACCGAGTTCACGTTGACTGTGCCGCTTTTAATTATGAGCCCGTCTTTGCTTGCGATACCATCATTATAATTTGCATCAACAGTCAGGGTGCCCTCGCCGTATATGGTGAGGTCTGACTTGCTGAAGATTGCAGCGTTTGGTTCATCCGTGTCCGGTTCAAGAATGTATAACACACCGTCTGTAACATAGTTTTCAGTGCCCTCTTGAAGAACTATAATGACTTTTTCCGAGTCTACAATGTAAATGGGCGCGCTATTGGAGCAGGTTATGTCGACACCGTTCAGGATGAGTCTTACAGTTTCTTCGTCGTCTGTGTCTACGATTACTTGTCCGTCAGACAGGGAGCCGGTTACCCTGTAGTTAGCGGCTGACGTGATTGTCACCGTGCTACCGTCGACGGTTGCAGCACCCGCTGGGTTAACGGTTATCGAAGCTCCATTCAATTCTATATCAATAACATCAGCGCTATTCCAGACGTAATCCTCTGGATCTTCGTGGTCTTCAGCGTTTACAGTAGGATCAGTGGGCGGAGAAGTGGGCGAAGGGGACGGTGTAGGGCTGGAGGTTTCTGAGGGGCTTGGGGTTGGCGTTGGAGTTGTTGAAGGCAGAGCAGTTGGGGTGGGAGTTGGAGCTGCTGAAGGGGAGGGTGTTGGGGTAGGCGATCCGCCTTCAGGTTCATCAGAGTTGCCGTTGAGAAGATCGGTCTGTGATATTGCATATACTACCAGAGATAACAGTAAACAGGCACATACAAACAGAAGAATTAGCTCTTTTCTGCCCATATTTCATTCAATGTATTATGCGCACTTAATAAGTGTAAGTCCCAACAAGAAGTTGTCGTAATTGAATACAACACAAAAGCAGACTTGAAGTTACATCCAACACCTGAAACAGAAAAAAGGGAAACCAGCAGCAGATTTACATTGCAGGCGGAGGTAGAATCTTGCTCCGCCCGCGCTACCTTTCGGAAACAGTACCGAGGAATACTTTTAAGTTGTTTGCCACCAGTTAAACAAGCAACGCGAGTGTTGAAACATGAAAATGCGAATGATAAAACTGAACCCAGATTTCCTTGTTAAAGCGATCCAAGGGAAAACAGCGTCTTTCGCTTCTAACCTACCCGACGACGCTGAACTTTTAGACATTAAATATGACTTATTCTCAAAACAAGTTTTCGCAATAGTCCGAAGCGACAGTTTCGAAGACGTCGCCGACACTTATCCAACTCCAGAATTAAACATAACTTACACCTCAAGCGCCAAACCCCAACCCAAGCTCGAACCTAAACCCGTAACTAAACCTGAGCCTAAGCCCTTAGCCAGCGTCAAACCTGAACCCAAGCCTGCAGAGAAAGCGCCAGCCACAACAAGCCAAGACGTAAGAGCAGTAGAAGAAGAATTCAGCCCAGAGCAACGCGAACTGCTAAGTTTCACAGCAGACGGAGACTACGTGTTAATAAAGCCGACACAATACTTGAAAGCTGAATGGAACGAAATCAACGACGTCGTAAAAAGCTTAGGCGGCAGATGGGTAAAAGGCGACTTCTCCAGCTACTGGGAAATCCCACCAGAATAAAACAGGCAAAACACGTTTTGACGGGGCACAAAACCGCCCCAAACCACAAAAAAGCAGTCAACCCTCTCCAAAAGCGAGATGAAAAGCTAATATGCTCCTTTTTCGCCACTTCTAGTATATGGGCGATGCTGAGAAGAAGCCGTACGAGAAAATCTATGAAAAAGACAAAGCTACAAACGGCTTCATTATAAGCGTGGCAATAGAAAAATACGCAGATATTTTTAACGAGTTAGATCCCGCCCCATTCAGAAAACGAGACTTGGACAGCGACCTGCGAGCTTACCTAGAAGATTCCTCATTAGACATACCATTAAAACATAAAATTGTCCTGCAGTTCAACATCTCAAACGACCTCAATGAGCCAGAAAAAGAAGAGCGCATAAAAGCAGGATTAAAAACTTACTTCAAGTTTGTAAGAAATGAGCTTAGAACAAAAATTAGAAAATCCAGCGAGAAAGCCGGAATTTACACTATCGCATCTTTTCTGCTTCTTGCAACGTCCTATTTCCTTCGCACTTCACTGACGGGAGGCGCCGTCTTAACAACCCTAATTGAAGGCATAACCATAGTCGGCTGGGTCTTCCTATGGGAAGCTATCTCGACGCTACTATTCAAAAACCGAAATATCAGACAAAGATATGGCCATTACAAACGTTTAACTGATGCACCAATCGTATTCCAGCACACGAAAAACAAGCTAATAGACGCCTAATCAAAAGTATTCAATCCCAAGAGCCTCAATAGCTGAGTTCTTCGTTGCTCATCAATTCAAATTCAATGCTATGCAGGCGCCAATTAAAACTTATCAACACAGCACAACAACTAACGAATAGGCGACTGAAGTAGCAAAGAAAACGTTTGTAGCTATAGTAATTTTGGCTTTCATTATTGTGGTTGCCGTGGTGGTAGGCGGTACACTTTTGAACGTGAACTTCAACAACACGCCCGGCGGTCAGAACACCGTTCCTCATGAAGGCAAATGTGGAATTTACGTTTTGAATCTTGCCACTGAAAAAGTGGAATTGATTTACAGCACGGACAACGAGATTCAGACGTCTGCTTTGCGGCTGAACAGCAAGGTGAAACGCTTGTCTTCGTGGGGCAATGGTACGAGTAAAAAGAGGGGTTTGGAGTTTAGTACAGGTTGCGGGCTTCTCTTCTTTTTTCCGCCTCTTCGTAGAAGCGTAAAATTTCGTCGATTATTTCGACGTTGGAAAGTATCATTCGCCTGCAACAGTAGCGTTTGATGCCTAGGCTGTCCAAGATTTCGCTGGCGTTTTCGCCTGTTCTTATTCTTCGGGCGAATTCTTCCCAGCGGTCTCCGATCAGTTTGCCGCAGGTGAAGCATCTAACTGGGATTATCATTTACTTTTTCTCCTTACCTGTAGCTCTTCTGCTCTTTCGCGCGTGCGCCAGGGCCTCCGAACTTTTTCGGTTCTTTCCTTCGGGAGTCCCCAGCAATCATAGTGCGGTCGTATTCAGTGAAGACTGTGCGTATGTGACTGCTTTTTGTCCATTTCAAAAGTGCGTTTGCAACTGCCATGCGGGCGGCTTCTGCCTGTCCCATGTAGCCTCCTCCTGAGGTTGTCACGTCCATGTCCAGCTGTTTCCAAACGTCATCACCCACTTGAAGGAGGGGTTCCATGATTTTTTCGCGGGCGATTACCGGCTCAAAAATCTCTACAGGAGTCATGTTTACTCTTACTCTGCCGACGCCGGGTTTGACGACGGCGCGGGCTACTGCTGTTTTTCGTTTTCCACTAACAACAAGTACTTTCTTAGTGGGCATGTTTATTCACCTTGATTCCATCCTATTTGTTTCGCCAAGTCCGCTAGAGTGAAGTAGGGCCCGTTTAGTTTTGCGGCTTGGGCTTCTTCAACAGATACCATCTGCTGGTCTTTTAGGTCTTCGGGCACGCCAATAAATACCTTCAGTTTCTTCAGAGCGTTTTTTCCCTTTGGCTGCTTGAACGGCAGCATTCCCCGCACTGTTTTCCGCAGTATCTTATCTGGGCGGCGATAATGGAATGGGCCTCTCTTTGGAGCGCCAACTTCAAGAAACTCTTTGGCTTCTGCGATTTTGCTTCTCTTTTTTCCTGAAATAACGGCTTTCTCAGCGTTAACTATGATTACATTTTCGCCGTTTAACAATTTTTTGGCGACTACGCTGGCCATTCTGCCGAGGATAAGTCCGTCGGCGTTTACAAGGGTAACGGGGGTTTTTGTGGTTTGCATGTTCTTTTCACCGGATTATCTTAACGTTTGCACCTTTCGGGTTTTTTTCCACAAGTTCTGGAATAGACAAATACTGTGCTTTTGCGGCTGCAAGTTTTTCTTTAGCCTTTTCAGACGCGTTTAAAGCTGCAACTGTTACTGCATGATCTATCGTTCCTGAACCCAAGATTTTACCAGGTACCACTATCATGTCGCTTTTTTGCGTGTGCCTGTTTATTCTGCTCAGGTTGACCGCTGCACGTTGCTGTCTTGTTTTAGCTAAGTGCTTTGCTACTTCTCTCCAGATTTTAGCTTCGTTTTCGTTGCCTTGCTTTTTCAAGAAACGAATAAGCTGGATAAGCTGGGGGTTCGTGGATTTGGTTTCTTTCATTTAACTTCCGCCTTTAACTGTTTAGAGAACTCTTTAAGTTGCTTGTCTAAAATTTTGGCGGCTTCTTGTATTATTCTCTCTGGAGGAAGCGCACCAGTTGACTCTATGTTCATTATGAAGGCATTTTTCTCCCACTCGACCTTGATGGCTGAAGGTTTTTGCGGGCATACGCCAACGCAGTCCATGCATAGATTACACGCTAGAAGATTTTTAACTTCGACCTTGTCATCTTTCATGGCAAGCACTTTTTTTGGGCATATGTCTACGCATTTCCCGCAATCCGTGCATTTCGCGCGGTCAATGTCTATCTTCGGGTAGTATTTGTAAGCAGACACGGCAACGGGCTGCCATTTCGCGTGGGTTTGGCCTTTTCCAAGTCTGGCGTAGGCTTCAAGTTTCAGTTTTTGTCCTTTAGCCAGTTTTATGAGGGGTATTTTGTCGGAGACTGGAACTATTTGCGGGTTTTCAGAGACAAGTTCCCCTGAATAAACAGTACGTGTGCCTTCAGTAGAGTCCGCGTCCATGGTGAATGTTACGCGGCAGAGGTTGCAACCGAACTCGCTTTTGCACTCGCATTCTTCAGGAAGGTTGTAGCTGTCCAGGTCTGTTTTTAATGGGGTGAGACCAAGCCTGTGGGCTATTATCTCGTCTTGCAGTATAGATGAGTTTTCGATCATAACAACTTCGTCTATGGCCATGCTGGGAACTTCGGCAAGCACTATCCGCCGAAGGGCGTTCATCAGCGGCACATCTGCGTCTCTTATGATTAGGCTAAGGTTTGTTTCGTCTTTTTCAAGTACTTCGATTTTCACTTGACAGGGACACTCCACAATGGGTTGTAAATAATGATTATGCGTTTCAATAGAAGTGCTAGGGCATTATTTCAATATTTCTGTTAATAAATGTGGAAAGTGGAAAACTATACACGGCGTCCTCTTCTGCCGCCTGGCCTTCTTGTTCCATCGTGGGGAACAGGCGTAACTTCTTCGATGCGTTCAATTCGGAAGCCGAATCTAGCAAATGCGCGTATAGCGGCTTGTGCGCCTGGACCAGGAGTTCTTGGACCTGAACCGCCTGGAGCACGGACTTTGATGTGTATGGCTGTTATTCCTTTGTCTCGGGCCATTTCTGCTGCTGCGGTTGCGGCTCGCATGGCTGCGTAAGGTGAGGATTCCATGCGGTCTGCTTTGACGAACATTCCACCCGATGTGCGGGCGATTGTTTCTGCGCCTGAAATGTCAGTTATGTGTATTAACGTGTTGTTGTAGCTGCTGTAGATGTGGACGACGCCCCATTTTTCGCTTCTTTTGCTCATTATCTGCGTCCTCCTCTTCTGCCTCTAGGTGGAGCTCTTATTTCTGGCTCTTTGGCTACGTAGGATAGTGATTGGCGTAGCGGGTGCGCCTCGTTTACGATGGCGCTTTGGGGTGAGTACATTACTTGGTCTTCTTCTGCTTTTGCTACAGTGTAGCTTGGCACTGTTACGCGTCGGTTTCCTATTGTTATGTGACCGTGAGTTATCAGCTGGCGGGCTTGGAAAATTGTTCTCGCAAAGCCTTTTCGGAAGACTATTGTTTGGAGTCTTCGTTCCAGCAGGTCTTCTATGGATAAGTCTAAAACGTTGTCTAGGACGGACGTTTCAGCAAGTATACCGAGTTTTTTGAGGCGGGCGAGAAGTTCGTTTTCCATTTTAGTGCGCTCTTCAGGCGTTTTTCCTATTAGCGAACGGGCTATGCCTCTGGCTTTTGACAACGTTGTTTTGTGCCGCCAAAGTTCGTGTTTATTTCTTAAGCCGTATTGACCTATAAGTTTGAGTTCCTCTTGCAGGATGTCTTTGCGCCAGCGAAAACGCGGAGTTTCAAATTTTTTACGTTGTTTCTTAGGGTCTCCCATTATAACCTACCTCTCCATTAGCTCTTTTTCTGCTGGAGCGTCTTCTTCTTGACGCCTAGAGATTTTCCTGCTCTACCAGTGGTTTTTGTTCTTTGTCCGCGTACTTTTAAGCCGTAGGCGTGGCGGTACCCGCGCCAAGACCTGATTGCTTTCTCGTCATCAATGTCAGTTTTTGTTCTTAAAACGAGATCGGCGCTTATGAGATGATCATTTTTTCCTGTTTCCAGGTTTTTTCTTCTGTTAAAAAGCCAACTTGGTAGACCAAACCTTGCGGGGTCTTTAATTATTTCTTCTATTTTGTTAAGTTCTGATTCTGTAAGGAAGCCCACTCTCACATCAGGGTTTACCCCTGCCTTTTTCAGTATGGCGCTGGAGAGGCTCATGTTTATTCCTTTAATTGCTGTTAGAGCGTAAACAGTCTTAAGGGTACCCTGCACATCCGAACCCATTATACGAAGTATATGTCGATATTCCTGTGACATGCTTACTTTTCATCCGTTCAAGCTTGAAGCTAACTACGAAAGTAGCCATAATTTATTTAAACCTTCCTTTCCCAGCAACGCAACAAACATGTATACTTTCAAGATTACAACTCACTATATAAACTACAAAGCCGTGAGGCTGAGTGCCATCCCTGAGAGAAAATGAGGGGGAGCACTATTCCAGTTTAGTGCTTGCGCTTTTTGAAGTATGCCAAAAAACCTGATCCCGCAAAAAATATTGTCGCCGCAGAAGCTACAATCAATATCGTTGGAAAAGGCTCAGGGGCTGGTTGACTGGGATTGCTTGCAGGGTTCTGCTGAGAAGGCTCGCCTGGTGATGTGACGGGTTAAGGTGAAAGCGTTGGGGCAGCAGTTGGAGATTCTGAAGGCGTTGGAGAAAGAGAGGGTTTGGGATAGTTGCTATATAAAGGGGGCTATAGTTTTTTCCGAGGGTAGAGTACATGTCCGCTTACAGTTAACCTTTAATCTTCTTTCATCGTTTAGTTTCTTTGATTGCGGTTTACTTTGAGCGCAGAAAACATGGAAGGAAAATATGTATGAAAAGATTCAACAGTTCCTTGGAAGCCACCGCGAAAACTTTAAATCAGAATCATGAAGGGAATTAGCAAAATGCACAAGAAATTATTGATTCCTGGTCCAACAGAAGTAAGTCAGGAAATTTTACGCGAGCAAACTCATCCTCTCATAGGCCACAGAAGCAAAGAGTTCTCGCAGCTTTATGCTGGAATCACAGAGAAACTCGCGTGTTTCTTCGAGTTGCCTTCAGACTGTAAACCAACTGTCACAACCGCCTCAGGCGCACTATGGTTTGACATTGTAGGCAGAAGCATCGTGAAAAACAAAGCCCTTGTCTGCGTCAACGGTGCTTTCTCTGAACGCTTCGGCGACGCCATCCAAGCATGCGGCAAAAACGCTGACTTCCTTGAGGTAGAATGGGGAAAAGTAGTCAAACCCGATGCAATTGCTGAAAAACTCGAAACAGGCGAGTACGACACCGTAACAGTCTGCCACAACGAATCCTCAACAGGCGCACGAAGCCCAATCCACGAAATCGGAAAACTAATCCGCCGCAACTATCCGGACGTGATGCTGGCAGTAGACAGCGTTTCATCCATGGCAGGCGACAAAATCTTACCCGCCGAAATCGGATGCGACGTGATCTTCGCCTCAACCCAAAAATGCTTTGCATTACCTCCAGGATTAGCTGTTGCGCTTGTAAGCGACCGCGCAGTGGAAAGAGCCAAGCAGGTTCCAAACAGAGGCGCATACACTGACCTTGTAGAAATCTTCAAGTTCGAAGAGAAGCATCAAACGCCATCCACACCGAATATTCCAATGTTTTACGCTTTGAACAAACGCATGGACTTACTATTGGAGGAAACCTACGATAAAGTATACCAGCGCCACAAGGACATGGCAGAATACACGCAGCAGTGGGCAAAGAAACATTTTGAAATGTTCCCAGAACAAGGCTTTGAGTCAATCACGGTAAGCTGCATCAAAAACACTCTTGGAAAAAGCGTGAAGGAACTAAACGAGAAACTCGGGGAAAAAGGCTTCTCCATAGGAAATGGCTACGGCAAACTGAAAGAAGAGACCTTCCGCATCGGACATATGGGCGAATGGAACACTGCAGCAATCAAGCAAGTGCTTGCGCTCATTGACGAAATTTGGGGCCTAAACTAGTTGGCTTTCAAAATTCTAATCTGCGACAAAATCGCAGACGAAGGCATAAAACTACTTGAGGAAAAAGGCTACGAAGTCACTAAAGCTTGGAACATGCCTAAAGCTGAGCTTTCCAAAATGGCAGGTGAATACGACGCGTTTATCGTGAGGTCCGCAACCAAAGTCAACAGAGCATTGCTTGCTAACGCGAAGAAACTTCGTGTTATTGGTAGATCTGGCGAAGGCTTGGACAACATTGACTTGGAGAAAGCTCAAGAGTTAGGTGTTGCCGTGGTGAATACACCGCATGTGTCTTACATGAGTGTTGCTGAGTTGACGATAGGACACTTGTTGGCTCTATCGAGAGGTATAGTCGAAGGAACTAGGTCTCTTCGCGAGGGCAAATGGGTGAAAGACGAGCTTATGGGTGTGGAAATTAACGGAAAAACCCTGGGGATTATAGGTTGTGGTTATATTGGGAAAACGGTTGAGCGCTTAGCTATCTCTTTAGGTATGAAAGTTATTGTGGTGGAAGAATGTGCTTTCGACCGTTTTGTTCCGTTGGATAAAATGCTTCCGCAAGCTGACTTCATAACTGTTCACGTGCCACTTACGCCTCACACGCGGCATATGATTTCGGCAAAGGAGTTTAATATGATGAAAAATGGTGTAATGCTGATTGACTGTTCGCGTGGTGGCGTGGTTGACCAAGAAGCGTTGTATCAAGCGCTTGTGTCAGGCAAAGTTAAAGCGGCAGCGGTGGACGTGTTTGAAGAGGAACCGCCGAGAAACAGCAAGTTGCTTACTCTTAGGAACGTGATTGCCACACCTCACATCGGCGCTCAAACTCAGGAAGCCCAGTTGAGGGCAAGCATACAAATAGCGGAAAAAGTAATCAAAGCACTGGAAGAAACTGTGAGCTGAACCTGTTTGGTTGACATTAGACCCTTTAGAGCCATACGTTACACTGAGAAAGCTGGTAACCCAGCTGCTCTTATAACTAGGCCTTACGATAAAATCTCTTTTGCTTTGCAGAGGGAATACTACGAGAAGTCAGTTTACAATTACTGCCGTTTGATTCTACCCGTGGAAAACGACAAGTATGAAGCAGCGCAACAACGCATTCAAAAGTGGTTAAGTGAAGGTGTAATGTCTAAGGATGGTGAGCCAGCTGTTTTTGTTTCCAGGCAAGAGTTTCGTTTGTTTGGACGAGTGAGGGTTCGCACGGGGTTGATTGTTGCTATGCGGCTTTACTCTTATGGTGAAGGTGTGGTTTTTCCGCATGAGGTTACGTATAAAGAGCCGAAAACCGACCGTTTGAGTATGTTGCGTGCGGTTCAGAAAGACCTTGAACCTGTTTTTCTGATTTATTCGGACCCTGAGAAGGTTACTATTGACTTTTTTGCTGAAGTTACACGGGAGCAGCCTTTGGTGGAGGTTGAAGATGCTTTTGGCGTGAAGCATGCCATTTGGAGGATAACTGACCCTGAACGGTTAAAGATTTTACAGAAGGCTATAGCTGATAAGCGGCTGGTTATTGGTGATGGTCATCACAGATACGAGAGCGCTTTGGCTTACAGGGATGAAATGCGCGCAAAATCGCGCTGGAATGAGGATTCAGCGTTTAATTTTCACATGTGTTACATGGTTCCTGTTCAAGAGGAAGGGCTTGTTGTTTTGCCTACTCACAGGTTGCTCACAGAATCTAAGTTGACTGAGGACATCATGCGGGCGCTTGAAAGCTTCTTTACGGTTGTTGAGGTGGCTCCAACTGTTGAGGCTTTGGATGGTTTCCTTAGAATTCATGAGAAGGAGCATGCTTTTTGCGTTTATGATGGTTCCAGGGCTTATGGTTTGCTTTTGAAGGAAAAAGTACTTGCTTCTGAGCTTATTAATGCGGGTTGCCCGAAAGAAGCTTGCCTTCTTGACGTTGTGATTTTGCGGGATGTAGTTTTCAAGCATGTGCTGAAGGTTGGCGAGTTGAAGATGGATGAGCATATATTGTACGCGGAATCGACGAGGAACGCTTTGGAAAAAGTTGACGGTGGACAGGCTAATCTTGCTTTCTTGGTTAACCCAGTGAATCCGGAAACGGTTTGGCAGATAGCTCAGAAAAACTGGAGGCTACCTGAAAAATCCACGGATTTCTATCCGAAACCGGTTTCTGGCTTAGTAATGATGGATATTTCGCCTGAAGAAAAACTTTGAACCGCAACAACTGCGTCATATCAAATCAGGGTGGGCTTTGTGTTGTGGCTGTTTGTGATTCTCAATAATCAGCTATATACACGGCGAACTCGAACTATGCGTTGACTGTTTTTTTGTCAGGGCTTACTTGATGAATTTGGTTTTGCGTTTTTTGAATTTCTTCTTGCATCCTACGCTGCAAAAATGGTAGGTTTCGCCTTCATACGTGATTTTATACTTAGCCGTGTTTTCATCTAGAACCATTCCGCAAACTGGGTCTCTATACGTCTTCGTCAGTCTTAACCTCTCGTGTGGAAGATTATGTTTTCCTCCTATTATGGTTAGTGGTTAAACAACCAAAAAACAAGCACTACATTGCGCCCTAGCGCTCGGAAAAAGTCTATAGCCCCCCTATAAATAGTAACGATAAATAGCTCTGAAGGGAACCGCGGGGTAGATAGATTTCCCACTGGTTTCTGCATTCTATTCTTATTAGGAGTCTAATACGCTTGTCGAGAAACATTAACTAAAAACTGTGTGTTTTTGGTTTGGGGTGCGTTTATTGATAAATTCGTAAAGTTTTCTATAAGAAAGTTCTAAAAAATAATCTCATAAGGCATTTAAATAGCGAGGTTAACAAACATTATAGAAAGGAGCAGTGCCAGTGTCGAAGATTACGATGGCTTTGGAGATTCTTGGTGATGGAAAATGGCATCGAATAGAAGAGCTGCTACTGAGCTTGAATTTAAGCGAGGATAAATTTCGAGAGCTTACATCGTTTTTAAACGCGTACAGCTTCGTTAAGGTTGACGAGAAAAGCGGAAGAGTAAAAATTAACAGGGATTTCAAAAAGTTATTAACTCAAATTACTTGAAAAGCAGAAACAGTTTTTAATCGTAGTTTTTGGTTAGAAAATAAAAAAAGTATGGGATGGGGTAGGGTTAGGGTGAAACCCGTTTTAGAATGTCGGAGTGGTCTGCGTCTTTCTCTAGGAATATGCTGATGTTATTTCCGTCAATGGTCATGCAGAGCACGTTGTTTTCTTTGCCTTCAACGAGTACGCTTTTAGCATCGCCTATTTCGAATAGGTTCGAGATTTCTCGGGTGGAATCTAGTACTTGAGATGAAAATATGGCGTATTCCACTATTTTCTCTGGTTCCTTCAGGTCTATTGTTGCGGAGGTTGTGTTTCTTATTATGTAACCTATTACGCCTTTGTCTTTACGAATCTCTGCGAGTTTACTGCTTAAGTCCGTGAATGATTGGTTTTCTTCGGAACCTGCGGAGAGCTCGTTTTCATCAACGACTAACGCTGTCGCGGTTTCCTGACTTAATTTCTTAACCATTTTTTATTCACCTCAGTTATTCGACGACGGGTTTGACAGTGACAAGCTCGCCTGCTGCAATTTCTAAGGTTACCTGTATTTTTTCCGGCATTTTGATTATGCCTTTCCCTGCGTCTTTTGATTTCTTGATTTCTTTGACTTTGCAACGGGTTGTTTTTCCGTTTAGGGCTTCGACTTCGACTTCATCAATTTTCTTTTCGCTATAGAGCTCGTTCCACTGTGCTATTACGTCTTCATCGACACGCACTGTGTCTGATGGAACTCTGAAACCCTTAAGGTTTTCAACCATTAACTGCGTCACTGGAGGTTCTGGAAGCAACGGGTCATCGTCAACTTCTAGCTCATCTGGTTCTGTATCTTCGTAAAGTTTACGCATTGCAGCTTCTTCATCAAGCTCCTCGGGTTCGTAGTTTGCAGCTTCTTCAGCTTCTTCAGCTTCGGCTTCATCAGCGATTTCTTCCGTGACTTCTTCTTCAACAGGTTCTGGTTCTACTGTTGTAATAGCCTCGTCTTCGCTTGTGATTGGTTCAGTTTCTATGGAGGCAGGCTGAATCTCTTCTACTAGTTTGATTACTATGGGAATCAAAACTCGGGTTAGGGTGTTAAC
>JAFGLT010000020.1 GCA_016927895.1 Candidatus Bathyarchaeota archaeon
AGTGGAACTTCACAGCCATTTTCCTGAATCCATATGCAAGCTAACAATGCATGTGTCAACATATAATTTCCTAGATTAGCGCCTTGTACAAGTTGCCCAGAGTAGTCCATGGGCAATTCTAGACGGTCGCAATAGAGAGCTGGGACAGTTAGTAAGTCGGTATCCAACTGTACCGCCTCCAAGTCATGATCCTCTAAAACGTTATAGTTATCAGCCATTCGACGAAATACGCGCATCAAGGGCGCTTGATCTGGGTTCTCAGACAAGATTTGGTCGTAGAGTTGCAAGGAGCCAGCAAATGCTTCAATTCCAAAGCGGCGATACATTACATCTCGCATTAGCAATGCGTCAGGCTCATCTATGTCTTCGTAAAAGTCAATTGCCTTTGCCACTGAGGACGAAAGGTCTGGTGCGGGTTGGAAAACCAGTGGTATCAACAATAAAATACACAAAACGGTTATACAGAAAACCAACAAAAGCTTCATCCGCATACCCACAATAGTCAATCCTCAACTTAGCGTGTATATCATTTTCTTATTTTAGATACGGAAATATAAAACTAAACTACAGAGATAATGAGGAATGTGTGAGATTTAAGATAGAGCGGGAGATGGAAATCGCATCCCACTCCTGCTGAATAATATAATTCTCCATCCAAAGAAGTAGCAAATCAGGTTTTTTCTTGAACAACTATTTTCTTTTAAGTGCCCAGACAGCGATTACCCCAAAGGCGACCGCAATAATTGTTACCCCAATCAAAGCAACTTCAGTAGCGGTTAGTCTAATGGTATCTGCAGGTTGATCATAGCCCTCAGTCGGTGTAGGTGTGAGTGCCGGAGTAGGTGTCGGAGTAGGTGTCATTGGAACAGGAGTAGGGTTCGGTTCAATAGTTGGAATGGGTGAAGGAATTGATTGAGGAACATAGAGAATGCATTCTTCTCCGTAGGCTTTGGCTTCTTCTGGTCCATACGTCTCATGTGAATATGTGGTTGTATTCTGTGGTCTTATGTAAATCTCGAATAAATAAGAGAAACTATCCGATTTCAGGTCAGTTCTATCTGGAATTTTGAAGGTAAATGGTAAGGATATTTGCGTGTCTGCAGGTATTTGTAAAGGGTTTTCACCATAGTTCTCGCCAAAAAACTCGGTTTCAAAAGTGGTTCCATCAGTTTTTGGCAAGTAAAATGTGACTCTAACCTCGCTTATATCAAATGCAACATCATAGGTCTGAACATTGAACGTTACGATCCCTGTAGAACCCAATTCGTAAAATTTTCTGTCAAAGTATGGATAGAAATTAGGAAGCTGGGCAAAAACAAAAGAAACAGAAAACAGTGAAATTACACAACTCAAAACTATAAATGAAAGAAGGCTACTTCTCATATTTTTCCCCAATTATTGACTTTTTCTGAATTCATTTCCATTTTTTGCCAAGTTTGCTGGGGCTTGGCGCATCATAACTAAAGGAGAAAAAGGTTGACACAGACTACGACACTGTTATTGAGTATTACGCAAAGCCCTCTCAGCCGTTTCTCCTTAGACCATTAAATCTTAACCCCAAAAAAAGAGGGGGGAAACTCATTGGTTTGTTGGATGCTTATCGCTTTCGTAGCATCAAGATTACTACTAATCCGATTACTACAATCACAGCTAAGGATGCTCCACCTAGACCTAAGACGTATGCATCGGTCATAGGTGCGGCAGTTGGTGTTGGCCCTGGTGTTACCTCTGGTGCCTCTTCAACGTTTATTGCTGTTTCCGTGTGAGAACCATAGTAGGCTTCAGAACCTGCGAAAGAAGCGATTATTTTGTATTCGCCAGGAACCACTGGAGTAAAGACAACGTGGTAAAAGCCGCTTGCGTCGCTTGTGGCTGTGCCGACTTCGTAGTAGTTTCCGTTCGGATCAAGCACGCTAATGGTGACATCAACGCCGATTATATCCGCTGGCTTAGCAAACTGCTTGTGCACGTAAAGCATCCACTCACTCATGTTGTCGTCGCAAACAGCAGGAACACCATCCGGAAACCGGGCTGTCAAAGCGTATTCCTCTGTGGCAGGTGAGACATCAGTTACCATACCTTTTACTAGAACCGGTGTATCGAAAGGTTGAGCATTGTCTGGTGCTTCAACTGTAGTAGCGCTTGGACCCTTGCCAATACCGTACACTTGCAGATCGTAAGTGTCCATGGTTGCTATTATGCTGTCTCCCATGATCGCACGTCCACCCCAATCGGTTTGACGGAACAACCCATCTGCTCTGAACACTTCTTCTCCAGTTTCAATGTCAAGAGCGACAAATGGTGCACCCCGTGTTAGGGGGTCAACTGGCGAGTGCTCTGTGGTGCCCGCGTAGAATTTTCCGTCAGCGATGAACAGCGGTCGAATATGCCATTGATTGGACCACAACACTTGGTTGTACGGGTCGTCTGCTCTGTAAGTCCACAGCTCATCGCCTGTTGTAGCGTTGTAACAGTGCACTATTCCGCTCATGCCCAGCGAGATGTACCTGCCTTCACCGATAACAGTGCGGTGGCCGAGAAAGTCTAGGTAGTCTTGTGATTCAGTTGGACCCCAAATGTGGTCGCCTGTTTCAGTGCTAAAACCAACGTGGTGGGTCAGTTCCTTAGCCCAGAAAACCATTAATCCGTCTTCTATGCTAGTAGCTGCATGACTGATGCTTATGTCGTCTTCCCAACTAGAGGGCGCATTCCAAGTTTTTTGGAAAAGCACGTCTCCGACGTTTCCGGGTTCCAAGCTGATACCCCATACAGTTATTGCTGTGACACCCATCGTTCCACCAAACATCGACGAAGAAGTGTATGACCAGTTGTATCCGACGAGTCTGTCATCAATTTTGTAGTCAACAATACTTCCAGATACTGATCCGTCTATTGTTGCTTCCCACTGATACCCGTTCAGCCCGAGAGGAGTAGCAAACGTAGTCGAGGTGGGTCCTGTACAGTCAGTGATTTTTCCTTGAGGTCTCCAAGAACCCCACAGGGGGCTATCTGGTTGAAGTGTGCCAAAACCAGTCCAGTAAGCGTCTATGACAGCAGATGAATTCCACATTCTAATCGTGCCAGCACCTGTGCTTACTTCGTAGATAATGATTTCGCCGTGCGGACCTCTATTCCGAGTGCCTGAAGGAGCGTTCTCCCATGTAAATAGGTAACGTGCAGTGTAGGGGTCGAAAAAGTGCCATTGGGATGGCGCAGGCGCAAAGAAGCCTCCACCACCAGAGGTGCAAACTATATATGGATGAACGCCGTGTGCATTGAACGAGTCCCAATAGAATATCTGACCGAAAGTCGGGTAAACTCGCGCTTCGCTGGAATTACCATAAGCGAAGAATTCTTTTTCCCATAGTATTTCACCAGTATGCAAATCTACGGCAACGTTCCAGTTAGAAACATCGCTTCCTCCGATTGTATCGAATTTTCGGTAGACCAGTATTCCTTCGATTATTAGTGAGCTGCTGAATTTACCTTCGTAGGCGTCTCCAGTGTAAGTGCCTGCATCGCCAAGGTCGCCTCCAGATAACCCTCCCCACTGAAGCGGATGTTTCCAAAGTATGTGTGCAGTCTCTGGGGCATAGTCATTCCCATAAAGGACGTCCCCGCCGTAGCCACCAGCTTCTAACTGGCTTCCTGCGACGGGAGACCACCCTCTCAGTTGACTGTCAATTGGTCGAGTCCAGTATTCTGTTGGAAGCGGATGCTCTGGATAAACAGCTTGCTGTTCTGCCGTAACGACTAGCGTCAGTTCAGGACTTTCACTAGCAAGCATAGTATCACCCACCGCGCTACCTACTGCTACTTTACCAACTTCACAGTCTTGTTCAGGGAAGTGTGTCTGCAAAATGTATTCGCCCTCCATGCTAGGGACAAATATGTCACCAGTACCACCTGTTGCATCAGTACTATAGGGTCCAAGCGTCTCAGTTTCACCATCAGGGTCGATAACCTCAACAGTCAGACCTTCCCATTGTTGTCTAGTCGAAGTTAACTGTTGCATTATGCCTATATGCAATAGTGTTTCTTGACCGACTCCGACTGGATTAGGCGTAGCACCGATGTAAGCATGAGTTTGTCTATCCACTTGTCCAGTAACAGTACTAAACGGAAATAGCGCTATAGCCATAACAATTATAACAGTGATTGTAGCGATTTTGTTTTTAGTCATTTTTCTTTTCTCCTTTAAATTTTATGAGACCCTAGTTTGCTTAATGATTATTTAACAGGCTTTTAGTAGTGCATCCACTAAAAACCCGAAAGAATTTTAAGCATATACGCACCAAATATTTTGAAACGAGAGATGTCGGTTAAAGAAAACGCAATTTTAACGTTAACGCAGTTGGGATTGACTTTTTTAGAGTCAAAAGTCTACATAATACTCTGCAAATACGGCAAGCTGTCTACAAAAGAAATCAGCAACTTTGGTAAAATGGCTCAATCTGATGTCTACCGAGTTGTAAAAAGCCTGCAAAATAAAGGGTTAATTCAAAAACAAATTCAAAAACCCACTATTTACAAAGCAACCCCTTTTAAAACGGGTAGCGCTTTTCTTCTGGAGCGAAAAAAAAGCAACTATGACAAGTTAGAGAGAAAAATAGGGCAATTAAACCTAAAATTTAAAGAAAACAGCACAAAACCGCTAATAGACGAAGAATCCGAATTTTTAATGGTTCCTAAAAGGGAAAATATTGTAAAAAAAATTAATGAAGCAATTGACAGGTCAAAGAAAAGAGTTGACCTCTGTCTTACTTGGCAAAGATTCTATAATGGAATGACTCATACCTTTGCAGAGAGCAGTGAAAAGGCTTGGGCGCGGGGTGTGCAGTTCCGAATAGTTCTAGAAGCCCCTCAGGAAGCCTTTCTTCAGAAAAAAGCCGAGGAGTTTTGCAGAAAAAGCCCTATGTGTTCTATAAGATTCACACCAAGCCTTCCAAAAACCGTAATGGGATTATATGATGAGAAAGAGGTTTTCGTAATAGTGAAACCAAATGAGGGGCTTTTTCATTCTCCAGCTTTATGGTCTAACAATCTAAGTCTCATAGCTGCACTCCAAGAATGCTTCGACATGCAATGGCTTACTTCAATGAAAGAACCGCGTCAAAACTCAGTATAATTTCTGATAAGGTACGACTTCAAAATCTGCAACAGTGTTCGCCATCATTGAGAATAACTAAACTGCAATACAATAGATTGCAGTATCCTTGTAAGTTTTAGCAAATGATAACCTAAGTGCATAGTCCAACGTTTAGACGGAAGTTGTTACAGCATATTGCCCAATAACTTCCAGCGTTTATCGTCCTATTTCATCCACATCTACTTTTTAGCAACCCAAAAACTCATTTCAGGTCTGCAAATACGCTTGTACAAATAAAAGAGCGGGTTCAACACCCACGTTCCACCAAGATGATAGTCGACTCGCTTGAAAAAAGCAAAGGGGTCCTTCTCAAATACGCATTCTATTTCTTCATGATCCAAAGGATGATCTTTCTTGTGCCAGTAATCAGACACAGCATAATCAATAGAAGGAACAGCCACCCCGACAAGCTGGAAATACAAAGCGTTAATCATAGGATTAGAATGCAAGTACATACTTTTCACAATTTGAGCTAAACTTTGCGATTCAGTCTTCCAGTAAAAAGGAGACGGCTCATGATCCAGATACATTACGCCTCCTTTCTTCAAAAAAACAGAAAGCGTCCTTAGTGCACCCGCATAATCCGGTAAATGATGCAGCACAGAATAGCAAGTGATTAAATCGAATTCGCCGCCGTCAAAACTCGCGTCTTCTATCGGCGAGTTAAGAACAACCAGTTTTCCAGTTTTCAGGTAGGCGTTAAACTTTTTTTTCAAAATAGCGCACATTTCCGCAGAAATATCTATTGCAGTTACGCTGTAACCCATCCGAAGAAGCTTGCTTGTTAGATTTCCAGTACCTGCGCCAAAATCAAGAGCCCTTTTCCCATTATCAGTTACGAGCCGGTCAACCATCATTAATACTCGGTCTATTCTTTTCTGCTCTCGCTTGCCGTGAACCTCTGGGTGAAGGAGCTCATAATACCCCGCCTCGAGCCGATGGACTTCAACATTCGCCTCATGAATCCTTTCTTTAAGGTCTTCGCTCACAGCCAAAGCGCTTTCAGCCCCAAATTTCCCGTTTCACAGCTTCAGTAGCAGTTGAAACATATGCAGCTTCCATTAATATACAATTAGGAAAACAAATCTCACAGAAAAACCGACAACCAGACTGCCGCAAACATGAAACCCAACTAAACCATATGCCTGAGGTACCGTGTGCCCTTTTTCATAACTGTCAAGAAGCCTTCGCGCTTCATTTTCTTCAGGATTCTTCCCGCCGATAGGTCTAAATCATGTTGATAGCGTTTTTGAATTTTCATCAGCGACTCGTAATTGAACTCGCCGGTTTTGACGTAGGTTAAAAAGCCGTCTACGCGGTCGTAGAGACCTTTCTCCATAACCTCATCGTATAAGCTGCTACCTGGAACCGCTATGTAAACGTTAAATTGAGCCCAGTCCGGGTCCAGTTTCTTGGCAAACTTGTAAGTAACTTCCATGTCTTCAAGAGTCTCGCCAGGTATGCCCAGTATGAATGAACTGGCGATTTGTATGCCCTCTTCCTTGCAGAGCCTAAACGCCTCAATAGTCTGCTCGTTAGTAATGCCCTTGTTAATTTTCTTTAAGATTCGCGGCTCCCCTGACTCCACTCCGAACCATATAGTCCTGCAGCCAGCAGCCTTCATCGATTTCAGTAAATCCCTCGAAATCATGTCGGCTCGGGTGTCGCAAACCCACTCGATGTCCAGTTTAGACTTCTTTATTAGCCCGCACAAGGCCAGGGTCCGTTTTTTGTTAATGGTGAAGTTGTCGCCTACAAAGTAGACACCCTTCGTGCCGTAGTTCGTCTGCATATGCGCGATTTCGTCTACGACTCTTTGGGGACTGAAGGCGCGGCATGTTCGCCCCCACAGCCGTCGGGTCTCGCAGTATGCGCAGTTGAAAGGGCAGCCCCGCGCTATGTTCATAGTGTCGAAGGGCTTGACGTTAAGAAAGGGGATTTCGCGTTCGTAAAGGTGCATGGGCAACAAGTGCCGTGCCAGAAATGGAACTTCATCCAAGTTTTCGATGAATTTCTGGGGTGTTTTCACCATTTTCCCGTTCTGCCTATAAGCGAGCCCGGCAACTTTTGCAATAGCCTTGGGGTCTTCGCCTTTGGTTATGCAGGTTGAAAGCTCTGTCATCGCGCGTTCGCCTTCGCCCATGACAACATAGTCTATTTCTGGATGCTGCAACATACTCTCAGGCATGTACGAGGGATGCCAACCGCCAACTACAACCTTGCAGGACGCCAACACCTCTTTGACTGCTTTAGCAGTTTCAACGCATACCGGATACGACGCGGAGCTGCAGGTTATTCCCAAAATCTCAGGATTAAGGTTGCTAACCATCTGCTTGACTTCGTCTAGTGTTTTTCTAAGCAGGTAGTTGTCAAGCACTTCCACTTTGAAGCCGGCTTTTTCAACAGCCGCAGCAACATAAGATAAGCCCAATGGGGGAAGCCGCATCGGCACACTCCAAGGCGAGTTTTCAGGCGGAGCGGTAGTCATCAAAAAAATCATTTTGTTTCCCCTTCTCTGAGCATTTCGAAGTTACCATTTCTACGTGAGATACACCTTTAAAACGATAATGCTCTTAAATACTTTTGCTGAATGCCCCTTTATGCCGTATATTGATGCAAAAAGGCAACTTCAGCGTCTTCATTTTTGGCTCGGAGACTAAGCTATTGACTGTTACGGTAGGTAACTAGTCATTTTGGGTTTTTGTTTATTCAAAAAGGGGACTATACAAAACATATTAAGCACACGAATTCTTGTAGTTCTGTAAGGATAACGCTCAGGTAAGAATCATGAGAACGCGTGTAACCCTTGTTAACCCGCCCTACCCAATCGGGTCTCATCAGCATCCACCGTTTACTCCATTAGGATTAGGGTATTTAGCGGCTGTTTTAGAGAAAAAAGAATATGAAATTGATGTGATTGACTGTCAAGTGCTTGGGTGCTCTTACGACGAGCTTAGAAGCAGGATTAGCAAGGTTAAAAAACCGGACATAGTCGGGGTAACTTCAACCACGCTCACATATAAATCGGCATTGCAAGTAGTGAAAATTGCAAAAGAAGTCTGGCCTGAGTGCCTAACGCTTCTGGGGGGTTCTCATGTTACGTTCTGGGATAAGCAAGCATTGGAAGAGTGCCCAGACTTGGACATAATTGTGAGGAAGGAAGGCGAAGAGACGATGCTGGAGCTTGCTGAAAGAGTAGAGAAAGGCGAAGACTACTACGATGTGGTGGGTATCACTTGCCGGAAAGACGGAAAAATCGTGAAAAACGAAGACAGACCATACATTGAGAACCTTGATGATTTGCCTTTTCCAGCTCACCATCTGTGGCCCCTGAAACTACTGCAGAAACACGGGTCAGTAGTATTTCCGTTATTAGCAAGCCGCGGCTGCGTTTACTGGTGCGACTTCTGCAGCACCGTCCGCATGTTCGGACGAAGATACCGAATGAGAAGCCCAAAAAACGTGGTCGACGAGATTGAGTACCTTCAGAAAAAATTCGGAGCACACCAGTTCACATTCTATGATGACGCTTTCACCGTAGACCAAGACCGAGCGGCGAAAATCTGCAAGGAGATAATGAGGCGAAAACTGAAAATTGAATGGGACTGTGAAACCCGCGTTGACATGGTCAACGAAAACTTGCTCCGCACCATGAAAGAGGCAGGCTGCTTCGCCGTGTGGTTTGGAGTGGAGTCAGGTGCACAGCCAGTTTTGGACGCCATGAGGAAAGGAATTACACCCGCAAAAACGATTAGAGCATTTAACATGGCAAAAAAAGTGGGATTAATGACCGTGGCGGGCGTGGTTCTTGGCTTCCCAGGTGAAACCAAAGAAACCATTTGGGAAACTGTGAAGTTCATAGACAGACTCAAACCTGGCGACGTGGGCTACTACATTGCCACACCTTACCCGGGAACACCCATGTACGAGCAAGTTGTAAAAGAAGGGCGGCTGAAGATACATGACTTCGACAAGTACGACACGGCAACGCCTGTTTTCGACTTGGGAACAATGACAGCTGAAGAACTGAAAGAACTACGCGAACGAGCCTTCCAAAGATTCTACCTCCGCCCAGGATACTTCTTCAGCATGCTAGGCAGAGGAAGATTCTGGAGCTTCTCAATAATCCTCACAATACTCGCCCACTTCAGAAGAGCAGTATTACTAAGACTAGGAGTCAAATAACACTAAAAAACTAAACTTTTAACAGGGAAAGGACGCTCTGATTTTCTCCGTTTGTGAAGGGCTACGGCAGCAGCAAACACAACAAACATGAGCAATATTGGAACCCACACTGGAAATTCTGGCACTGCATCTTCGCCTCGCACTTCAACACTTGCGTTGCGGCTGTAGGTGAAGCAGAGATATGTGTTCTCATCATCTTCTATGATGTACGATGTGACCTCTTGGCCACCTATTTTAACTGTCCAACCTTCGGCAGTCCATAAAAGGCCTTTAGGAACGGTGACTCTGCAGAAACCTGATGCTTCATCTGGATTAGCCAAGTTAAAACTTAGGAAAGGCCCCAGTGAAGGGTCAAAGTTGAAGTCTGAAACCATGGAGTTGCTGACTACGTCAACGAAGTAGCGGGTTCCTTCCCATGTGCCTGCATCGAATGTGGAAATTGGCGCCATAAGGGGGTAGTTGTCTTGGTTGTTCTCGTCTATTATGTATGGCGTGTCGCCTATGCCGTCGTTATTGGCGTCGGTTCCAACATAGTCGCTCCAGTAGTTTCCGCCAGAAGGATAATTCTCATCGAATGTACTGCTGCTTTGGGATAGGCGGGTCTGGGTTGGGTTGTTAATGAGGTTGTTGTGGAAAATGGTGTTGTAAACGGAATCGTAGATGTGTATGCCGTCACTTTTGCTGTCTGTTATTGTGTTGCCGAAGATGACGTTGTAAGCACCATGAAGACCGATGCCATCGTAACCGTTGTCCGTTATAATGTTTCTATAGATGGTGTTGTAGGCACCGTGGACGCACATGCCGTCATAGTCATTGTCGGTCATGGTGTTTTCAGAAACCGTGTTGCCAGAGGAGTTCCAGAAAAAGATGCCCCTAAAATTTTCTGTCAAGGTGTTTCCAGAAACCGTGTTGTTGGAAGAACAGTAGATGTAGACGCCGTCGTAACCATTACCAACTATAGTGTTAGAGGAAACAGAGTTGAAGTTAGAGGAATCGTAGATGTAGACGCCGTCGTAACCATTACCAACTATGGAGTTACCAGCGACTGAGTTAAGTTCTGAAGAGTCATCCAAGGATACGCCGTCGTAACGATTGCCATTTATCGTGTTAGCATAAACCGTGTTGTTGGAAGAACCTGAGAGGGCGACTCCGTGATAATTGTCGGTAAGGGCGTTTCCAAAGATAGTATTGTTAAAGGAGTCCGAAAGGTAGATGCCGTCATAACCATTGTCTGTTATGGTGTTTCCAGATATAGTGTTGTTAAAGGAGCTGGAGAGGGAGACTCCGTCACGGTTGTCTGTTAGTGTGTTGTCAGATATTGCGTTGCCAGAAGAGTTATCAAGGTAGACGCCGCGGCTACTGTTTGTTATGGAGTTTCCGGAGATGTTGTTAAGTTGTGAAGAGCCGTCGAGGTAGACGCCGTCATAGCTGTCGTTTATGGTGTTATCGGAGATTGTGTTGAGTTCTGAGGAGCCGTGAACATGGACGCCGCGGTTGCTGTTGGTGATGACGTTACCAGAAACGGTGTTAAGTTTGGAGTAGTCGTGTAGGTGGATGCCGTGGTAGGTGCTTGTTATGTTATTGTTGGATATTGTGTTGGATGTTGAGGAGCCGTAAAGGCATACACCATCGTAGTTACTATTCGTCAGGGTGTTCCCAGAGATAATGTTGAAGGTAGAGGAGCCGTAGAGGGAGATGCCGTCGTAGTCGTTGTCTATTATGGTGTTGCCCGAAATAGTGTTGTTAGAGGAACCGGAGATCCACAGGCCTCTGAAGCCGTTTGTTATGGTGTTGGCGGAGATTGTGTTGTTGGTGGAGCTGTAGAGTTCGATTCCTCTGAGGAAGAGGTTTGTCATGCTGTTTCTAGAGATGACGTTATTAGAAGATGTGTAGAGGGAGATGGCGCGGTAGTTGTCGGTTATGGTGTTTCCAGAAATGATGTTGTCAGAAGCCGTTTGGAGGTAGATGGCGGACATGAAGCCGCGGATGTCGGTGTTTCGGATTTCAACGTTGTTTACGCCGTTTAAGGTGAAGCCGTTTTGGCTGCTTGACCCTTGTAGCGTATGCCCGTTTCCATCCAGTATTACGTTGCTTTTCTCCACGCATATCTCATCAGAAATGTCATCGGTAAACGTATAGACGTCTCCATCACGTAGAATTGGCGCTGTTTCAGGGTCAATTGTCCCGACAGCCGTTATGGTTATTCCGTCCGCGGATTTAACGGGCTGAACGTTGAAGGCTAATGACAGCACACCAACTAACAGAAGCGTCAACATTATTCCAGAAACTGTTTTCTTCGCCAATTTCCCTTACACTTCGGTCTCAATTAACCGTTTTTGACGTAATCTAGATAGTTTCCGATGTGTTTTTCTGTTTTTCGCTTTTCCATTACCGACTAGTTGTTTTCTTCAAACAATAGTCAAAGTTGTATTTGCCTGCCTCAGCTAGCTAATTGGGGAGTTTCGTTTTAAGGCAGGATGGGTGCAAAACAGAGGCGGCCATAAAATTTGTGTTACTCAATTTTTCTTGAGTCAAGAAAACTTTACAAAAACTGATTTATGCTCTCACATTAGAAGGTGATGCATGGTGAAACTCAAAGATATCGCGCAGTTCATCATCATAACAATAATTATTGCTATTCCACTCAACTATCTTACCTTCACGGGCTACAGCTTCGGTGATACGGAGAAGTGGATTTTGATTACGTTGAACGTGGTTTTCCTTTCTCTCTTTCTTCTGTTCTTGCCCTTCAAAAAGAGCCTGTCGCGGCTGCCCAGCAGCGTCTACGTAGCCTTTATAGTTGCCTTATACGTGGAAATGTATGGCATTCCCCTGACCATGTACCTGTTCGCAGGAGCCTTCGGCTACGACAAGATATTCTCACTTGAGTTCCTCTTAACAGGCATATTCGGCGAACAAACATTCTACGTCTTCTATAACTCCTACGTTTTTCCAGCGTCAAAAGTAGTCATGGGCATAGGAATACTTCTAGTTATTTATGGTTGGAAACAAATTCACAAGGCTAGAAAACAGGACAAGCTCATGGTAGAGGGCATCTACAAGTACATGCGCCACCCGCAGTACGTGGGGTTCCTGATGATCACGCTGGGCTTGAACGTGATGTGGCTGACGATAATCACGCTTATAATGTGGCCCATACTGGCAGTGCTGTATTGGCGGCTCGCCAAAAGGGAAGACAAGGACATGGAGGAGAAGTTTGGCGAAGAATTCTTAGAGTACAAGCGCAGGGTTCCAGGCTTCATACCGCGACTGCGAACAAAAAAACCGGAAAAACAAAATCAGACATAGAACGGCGGCATTTTACTTTCAGTAGAAAATATGATGCAACAGTTAAGGTATTTATGTTTCCAACTGATATGTTATGTGTTGTTGAGCGGCCGTGAAGTTAGCATTGTTGGTGTTTCTAATCGCACTTCTGGTCTCTGCTGCCCTTTTACCCATATTTTACGTTTACAACCAGACCGAGAACGAAGGCTCCAGCGAGAAATTCTTTTTCGGAGTAATGTTCGGCTCGAACTCAACTATGGAAGCGAAGCTTCTGATAGATAGAGTGAAAGACTACGTGAACCTCTTCGTTTTAGGTTCTTGGGATATTAACATAAACGAAACTAGCCTCAACGAAGTCTGTAATTACGCCGTAGACGCTGGAATGAGCATTATCGCGTACTTTGACTTCCTACCGATTGGCACTTTCCCGTGGCTTACCACGTGGCTTGAAACCACTCAAGAACGATGGGGTGAAAAATTCCTCGGTATTTACCTTCACGACGAGCCGGGAGGAAACCAGATTGACAGTAACCAGTGGCAGCCAGGAGAGTCAGCTAGAATAGCTATGGCAAACGCGACAGACTACAGCGACGCAGCAAACAAGTTTGTAACAAGCATCCCAAATAGTTTCAGCTGGCAAAACCTGAAGAACATCAACCCAGATCTTCCAATCGTCACTTCTGACTACGCGCTTTACTGGTTTGACTATTTAGCGGGTTACGACACGATTTTCGTGGAGTTAGGATGGAACGCCAGCACCACACAGCAGATAGCCCTATGCCGCGGAGCAGCGGACGTTCAAGGAAAAGACTGGGGTGCCATAATCACTTGGACCTACTCCGAGCCTCCCTACATAGCAAGCGACCTAGAGATTTATCATGAAATGGTTACAGCGTACAGTGCAGGCGCAGACTACGTAATCGTGTTCGATTTCCCCAAAAATCCCGAGGACAACGTATACGGCATTTTGGAGGATAAGCATTTCAAGGCGATGGAACTGTTCTGGGAGTACACGCAAACGTTCCCCAGAGAAAACTACGGGCAAATAGACGGTGAAGTGGCGCTTGTTCTGCCGAAAGACTATGGATGGGGCACCCGGCGAACAGCAAACTTTGTAGAAGACCGGATATGGGGTTTCTGGCCTGAGGATGAGAAAATTTTGATGATCGGACAAAACATGAAAAAACTGCTTAACATGTATGGTCTTAAACTGGACATTATCTATGATGACCCGCAATTCAATTACGCGGAAAAATATTCAAAAATCTACTTGTGGAACAGCACAATCAGCTGACAACGTGGTCTAGCGTTTTTTGGGTTTCAAAACGGCTTCTTCAACGTCCATGTAAAGGAAGTTGCCAACTCGGTTCGGCCACCCGCCGAAATCTAACTCCTTATTTTTCTTGGTGAACTTGGTGATGTCGATGGATTGCTTGAAAAGCGGCGCGTCAAGTACTGTAGAGTGGTATTCGCCTGGTTCTCCTGTGGCGTCTATTCCTTTACCCCAAGGACCGATGAGCGGCTTCATGTCTTCAATGCATTTCCTGTCGAATTCGCGTCCGAACCATTCTTCGCCGAGGTAGTTGAGGTCTATGCAACTGAGAATTGGCTTCATTCCCACGGAGAGCTCCATATCCAAAACACGTTTGCGGTAACGGTCTCCCGGAAGAAGAGAAAAGAAGGGCCTGTCCCACAGAGGCATCAACAGTTTCGTGCCCAGCTTTTTGCACGCGTAGTCCCAAGTGCGCTTGTGATGAACGTTATCGATGTCGCCTGTAACAATGCCCTCAATGGCTTCCTCCTTTTTCAAGCGGGTAAGCTCGCCGACTATAGCATCGAAGCGGTCGCCTTCAACCTTAACTTTCAAGTGCGGAATCTCCAAAGCCTCAGCTTGCAGCTCAGCCACGCGTATACTGTGAAAAATATAGGGCTCCATGTAAACGTAAGTGACGAGGTGTGTAACCTCATGACCCGCCTCAACTATCTTATGGAGTGCCGTGCAGCAGTCCTTGCCGCCGCTCCAGTGAACAATAACCCTCATCTAATCGCACCTATCAACCGAAGAGGGTTAGACCACAGTACAATTATTAACTTTTATGTTGTTACCCAAAACACCCCTAAACAAGAGTCGAGAAGCCTTCTAGCAACATATTTGGAGCCAAATAGCCAATCATTGCAGAAAACGAGGAGGAGGTCTACCCTGCACAGCTTCGGCTCAGGACTATTTATAGTTCCTTTAAATAAGGGGGGCTATAGTCTTTTCACGCAATAGTTCCACTGAAAAAGGAAAATGGTGAAAGGCATCTATTTTGGTTTCAATGATGCTTCTTTTATGTCCATGTAGAGCCAGTTTCTTTTCCAGTTTTTGGCTTTTTCCTTGTACTTCTTCGTTTTGAATTTGCCGATTTCTATGCGTTGCTTGAATAATGGTGCATTAAGAACCATGGTGTGGAACCCTCTTCCGTCTTCGCTGCAAACGTCAATGTCCTGCTTTTCAGCAAGCGCCTTCAACTCCTTAATTGAATCCTTGTTGAGTTCGCGACCTAGCCATTCTTCGCCAAGGTAGTCCACGTTTATACAGTTCATTATGGGCTTTATTCCCGCATCAACTTCCTCTTCTAGAACGTGATAAGTATCCTTCGACGGATTTTCGTTCGGCATAATCAACTTCATGCCCAACTGCTCGCACATGGCATCATAATAAGTCTGATGAATCTGGGCGCAACCCGCACCAACAATGTCCCCAGTAACGAAGGCTTCCACGCCTTCCTCCCTGTTAAGGCGACCAAGCGCCGCAAGAATATCCTCATACGCCCTTTTGATTTTAACTGTAATCTGCGGAATCCCCAAAGTCTGAGACTGCAACTCCATCAGTTTGAAACTGTGAAAAACATACGGCTTCGTGTAAACATAAGAAAGAAGAAAAGCAACATCGTGACCCTGCTCAACCACCTTATGAAAAGCCAAGCAGCACTCTTTGCCACCGCTCCAGTGAACAACAACCTTCATTCAACCACACCCCATCAAACAAAACTGGTTAGAGCAAAAAACAATTATTAAAGCTTCTCCCAAGCCACCCACCCAAAAAAAACGCAAAAAACCGACAGCTTCACGGCACTATTTTTTTCCTAAAAGCACTTTTACAGCTTTCTTCGGGTTCCGAATGGCTTTAATCAGCTTGTCACGGGTAAAAGTAGGATTCACCATATTAGCTAAAGCGCAAAGTTCCACCAAGTCGTCCGCGGAAAACTCGGGAGTTTCAATAAGAGGCTCAACCGCAGCCAAAGCGTCATCACTGAAGCAATCCCGTAAGAAACCACCCTGCTTCGCCTGCTCGTAAAGCCTAGTCCCGTAGACAGGTGTAGCTATGCTGAAGATGAAACTGTCAGCACCCAACTGCCGAAGCTTATACGCGAAGTTAATTGTCTCCTTGATATCCTCTTTTGTTTCGCCGATAAGCCCAATCACGAAGAAGCAGCCCACCTTAATCCCCACCTTCTTGCACAAGACAACAGCACGCTCCACACTTTTCAAGTCCAAGTTCTTCCCGATAATCTCATCCACAACACGTTGAACCCCAGACTCAGGAGCAACACGAATCTTCTTACATCCAGCCTTCTTCATTTTCCTCAAAAGCTTCTCGTCCAGAGTATCCGCCCTGACACCATTAGGAGTAAACCACTCAAACTGCAACCCACGCTCCACAATCAAATCACAAATCCGTTCTATACGTTCCCTGTCAAGCGTCATGTTATCATCCAAAAAATCAACTTGCTTAACACCATAAGCGGTGATAACATGCTCCAACTCATCAACCACATTTTCAGGACTTCTGCCACGCCACTGCCTTCCCCAAACAACATGATGCGTACAAAAAACACAGTTATACGGACAACCCCGACTAGTAACCAGCAGCGTCCAAGGCTTACTAACTTCCCCCCTCAACGGAGTTTCTTTAACAACAGCAAAATACTTCTCCATCGGAAGCAAATGCCGCGCGGGAAACGGAAGAGAATCCAAATCCTCAATCACAGGTCGCGGCGAAGTAAAAACAGGTACGCCATCCTTTACGAAGCCAATACCATTAATGTCCTTGAAGCCCCCAGCGTCTTTCTCCAGCGCATCAACTAACTCGAAAACGGTGTTCTCAGGCTCACCTATCACAACAAAATCAACATTGGAATTCGCGAGGCAATCTTCAGGCCGTGCAGAAGGATGCAGCCCATCCAAAACTGTAACAATACTCTCGTCAACACTTTTAACTGCCGCGGCAACCTCAAAAGCGGCTTTAGCCCAGCCAGAAAACGGAATTTCTATAATAACAACGTCCGCGGACCAACGATCCACCATAGCCGCTATTTCCTGATTGCTTAAGCCAACCCGATACGTTGTTCCATCTACTTCCTGAAAGTTCATCCGACCCTCAGTGGGAGCATCAATAATGCATACGTCGTGGTCTTTCGCCAGCACAGCAGCCACATACGCCAAGCCTATAGGTGGAACAACGTTCGGTTTTCCCCAGACTTTCGGTTGAATACGAGGCGGATTAATCAAACAAACACGCATATCTGCTACCTGCTGCACGCGGTTTCATATCGGCTCAACCCATAGCAAAGCAGTGTTTTAAGCCGCTGAAAAACCGTGTTAACCATGTTAAGCGAACATCCCCACGGAAGTTAGAGAGAAACTGCGATTAATACGTTTTGCAGCCGATTACATCGGTTTGGCTAGTAGGGGAAAAAGCAAAGTCTCGTAAGCAAAATTATGGGCAAACTGAAAAGCACACACAATATTAGTGCCATGTTTCGGATTTTCAATGCCAGAAGTATCTTGTCGGGAGTAAGCGGCTCATCCAGCTCTCCAAGAATGTATTGACCAGGCTTCTCCAGTTGCACACGCAAAGCCCCTGCCATCGCCGCCATTGGCCAGCCGTGGTTTCTGCTGGGCGTTCTCGTGTGGTCTCTTTTAGCGATTGCCCAAGAGTTCTTGTAGTCTTCACCTAACAAGGCTGAGGCTAGGACTATTAGGATTGCGGTGAACCTGGCAGGAACGTAGTTGATGACCGTGTCCAAGTTTGCGCTGAACCATCCTGTATGCAGGTGGACCTCATCTTTGAAGCCCACCATGCCGTCGAGGGTGTTGACGGCTTTGAAGGCGATTGCGCCTGTTACTCCGAAGAACGCGTATGAGAGTATGGGTGAAAGTTTGAAGTCTATGAGGTTTTCTGCCATGGATTCGATGACGGCGGAGCTGATTTGGGGTCCAGCTAGGTCTTTGGAGTCTCTGCGTGAGAAATGGGAGTATTTTTTGGCTTCCTCCATGTCTTCTGATTGGATGGCTTTTGCTGCGGCTTTCGCCCAGTCAGTCTCAAGTTTAATGCATATGGTTAGTTTCAGGAGTATGACGGCAAAGAACGCATAAACTAATATCGTGAAATATGTGTAGATTGCCCAGAGCCCAAAGTAAACGGGGATTGTGAACGCGGCGATTACTGTTAGAGCCAAAACTGCACCGTAGAACTTAGCTACTTTCGGGTTAGGACTTTTTAAGTGCGGTTCCAATGCGCGAGTTAGCTTGCCCATTAGCACGGCTGGGTGCAGCTTAAACGCGGTTTTCTCTGGGTTGTTCGGAGACGGATCGCCGAGAAACAAGTCTAAGACTATAGCCAACACGAGTACGACGACAGCGACTAACACAGCAAATATGCCACATCACCAAACGCTTAGTTACACTTCTGAGAGTGGAAAATTTATCTGTATCGATTGGCCGAATACTCACACTCGCGAAGACTCTACTTCTACTTAGAGAAGGAAAGAAAGGTTCAGTGTTTGGAATAAACTACTCTCCCACCTACGATAGTCATCTCAACTTCGAGTTTCTCGATTTCAGATGGCAGAACCTCTTTGGGGTCATTTGAGAGAACAGTTAGGTCGGCTAGTTTGCCCGTTTCAATTGAGCCTTTGATGTTTTCCTCTTTGGACGAGTACGCAGCGTCAACAGTGTACATGCACAAAGCCTCGTCAACGGTCACCTGTTCTTCAGGAAAAGCCTTTCGGGTCACAGCAGTTTTGATGCCCAGCAGAGGGCTTAACGGTTCCATGGGGCAGTCTGAGCCACCTATGACACGTATGCCTTTCTTAAGCAGAGTTTTTAGTGGGTAGAGCCACCGCGCGCGTTCAGCGCCCAAATTTTCAGTGGCTGACCACACAGAAAATTCAGATGCAACAACAAGAGGCTGCACGGAAACGATGACCCCCGCCTGTTTAATCCGCTTGATTAGTCCTTGGTTTAGGACTGCAGCTTGCTCTATGCGGTTGCGCATGTCTTTCCGCGGCGTTTCTTTTGAAACTTGCTCGATTGCGGTTAGAGCTGCGTCTACAGCCTTGTCGCCCATGGCGTGTATAACCAGTTGTAGGCCCATTTTGAGGATTTTCTCGGCTGTGTTTGTCATTTCTTCTTGTGTGCAGAGCAGTTTCCCGTTTGCAGAGCCGTCGGTGTAAGGCTGGAATAGCGCCGCGGTTTTCGCTGCTAAATAGCCGTCTGCAGAAATCACTGCGCCGCCCACCGTTAACTCTGAGCCGCCTGTTGGTTGGAAGCCCTTCATGTTGTCCAAGATGTTCTCGGGAACCACCACATAAACGCGTAGGGGCAACATGTTTTGTGTATGAAGCCTTTGGATTATTGAGAGCTCTATCGGAGCCAAGACCATCCAGTGCACACTGGTAACGCCTGCTTCCACGATTTTTTCGCAAGCCAAGCAGGCAACCTCTAGCAGCTCTTCTTCGCTGGGTTCGGGGATGACATTCCAGATTAGGTTCGTGGCGGTGTCTCGCAAAACTCCATTAAGCTCACCAGTCTCTGCGTCTCTGTCAATGTCGCCGCCCTCTGGAACAGGTGTCAACGTCGTCAGGCCAGCAGATTCTAAAGCTTTGCTGTTCACGACGCATACTTGACCGCTTTGATGATAGAAAACCACGGGGTTAGCGGGAGAAACTGAGTCCAAGTCGAAACGGGTTGGGAAGCGTTTCTCGGCGAAGCGGGTTGGGTCCAAGCCGCGCCCCAACAACCATTTGCCCTTAGGCGACTGCTCGACGCGTGTTTTCAGGCGTTTTTGCATTTCCGTAATGGAATTTGCGTCGCTCAGGTCAATCCAGTTTAGAAGCCTGCCGAAGTCAGCGACGTGAATGTGACTGTCTATGAAGCCCGGAACCACTGTTTTCCCGTTCAATTGGATGATTTCGGTGGTTTCGCCAACAAGCTGGCTGATCTCTTCGTTTGTGCCGACTTTAACGATCCTGTCGCCTTTCGCAGCCACTGCTTCAGCGCAAGGCCGAGAAGGAATCATGGTCAAAACGTTTCCGCCAGTCAAAACTAAATCCGCCGACGTTGCAACATCACCTTTTACATCAGTTTATGATGGCATGTTTGTTAAAATTTTTGTGTGAAAATCAGGGTTGTTTTTTGCCTCGTTTGGTGAAAATGAAAACCAGTATTGCCAGTACTATTACGAAGCCTATGATTGTGACGTACATGACTGCTGTGGGAAGGGTAACTTGTGAATTTTCGGTTACTTCCAGTATGGTTTCGCCGTAAGCGGAGGTGTAGTAGCTTTTATTTGTCTGCCACTGGGCAACTACAGTCCAGTTTCCAGCAGCGTCTGGCGTAAAGGTGAAGTTGAAAGCACCCTGGTTAAAGACTGCAACTTCCATGTCACTCACGGAGCCATCGGGTTTAATGATAGACACGGTTACAGTCGCGTCAGGGTAAGCCGGGAAGAGATTGCCAGAGACAGTAACGGTTTCTCGCAATGGCTTTTGCTGGGGCAAGTCAAAGGTGATGGTGCTGATTGTTGGAGGGTCCTCGGCGAGGCAATAAACGTTCCAGTCGTTGCTTCCCACGTAAACCATTCCTTCGTATATGGCGCAGGATGAATAACTGTTGGATTCAGTTTTGAAAACTGCAAGTTTTTCGCCGTCTGTGGCGTTGAGGATGTAGACTGAGCGCTGGTCAGTTACCACGTACACTTTTCCGTCAGCGTAAGTTGGAGAAACGTAAAGCTCCTCGCCTAAATAACTGCTCCAAACAGCGAAGCCAGTTGCCGAGTCAACACACACTATAGAGTAGTGGTCAACCAGAAAAAGCTGCCCGTCATTATAAGCTGGAGAACAAACTATGAACTCGCCTACGCCAGAAGTGGTGTAAGTCCATTCGATGTTCCCAGTCTCCGTGTTTATCCCATGATATTGTTTCACGTTAGACGCTGCAAAGACCATACCATCCACGACCACTGGAGACGCGTGCAAATCAGTTCCCCCAGTGTGAATTTCCTCGTATGGAAGCTCTCTTTTCCAGATGAAACTACCATCTGCTGCATCCAGCTTGTAAAGGGCACCTGTCTCTGGTTCTTCTGAAACAATGTAAACCGCCCCGACGACAACAGCTGGAGAAGAAGTGATGTACCCCTCAGTCTTGAACGTCCACTCGACATCGCCATCTTCAGCGTCAAGACAGTAAACATTGGTGTCCAGAGACCCCACGTAAACCTTGCCATCAACTACAGTTGGAGATGACCGCAACGCCGGTGCGGCAGCAAAGTTGACCTCGATGTGACCGCCAGCGTCTGTTGACCAGATGAGACTGCCATCTTCAGCGTCAAGACAGTAAACATTGCCGTCGTCAGGACCCACGTAAACCATTCCGTCCGCTATTGCGGGTGAGGATTTAATTCGGGCGCCTGTGGTGAAGTTCCAGACTAAGCTGCCTGTCCTCGAGTCTAAACAGTAAATGTTCTTGTCTTGTGAACCCACGTAAACCATTCCGTCCGCGACGCTTGGCGAAGAAATGACTGCGCCTTCAGTAGTGAACTTCCACCGCAGCGTCAGATTCTCAGGAGCAGACTGACCAGCTGCACTGTGAGCTGAGTCACGGCGGAACATAGACCATGAACTTGTACTTATAGCCCATACTTGATTAAATGTGGAGTATTCTTCCCCTGATTCCTCGTCAACTGCCGTTGTGACGCTGCCGGGAATGAGGTATAAGTTGCCATACGCAATGGCTACAGACTCTCGTGGAGCAAACGCTTCTATTGGAAGCGTCCATAAAAGCTCACCGGTGTAAGCGTCAAGGCATGCAAACTCAGATTCGCTTTCCTCACTGACATAGGACGCGGTTTGACCTGTTGTGGCATAAATCTTGCCATCAGCAATTGAGGGGTTTCCAGGAAACATCAGAAGTCCTGGCCCTTCGTACTTCCACACCAATTCGCCTGTGTCTACGTCAAGAGCATAAAGGAATCCATCTTTGTTGAGTTCATAGACCATTCCATAAGCTACTGCGGGACCACTACAGAAATATCCGTCTTCGGTTTGGGGGTTATAAGTCCATAGAATTTCGCCACTGGTAGCATCGAAACAATACAGCGTGTTGTCGTGGCTGCCTCCCCTGAAGAACATGCCCTCGTAATAGGCACCCGAGAAAACCATCGGGGTTTTGGTTTCTGTATCCCACAGAATGTCGCCCGTTCTGGCATCAAGTGCCACTTGATGTGGATCATATGATCCAGGAAACACTTTACCGGCGCCGTACTGTACTCCAGAACCAACTGGTCCTCCGCCGTCAACATAAGTTTCCCACTCCAGTGTGGGCGGAATGGACGGGTCTGAAAAGTCCCAGCCTTGAACGTACACGCCTGTTTTGACGTAGAACATTTTTTCCTCTGGACTGTAAACGTTATTTGCGAAGAATGGCGATGGATTGGCAGAAAAAACCGGGCTTGTCCAAAAGATGTCCCCAGTTTCCACGTCAAGGCTACTGTTTCCTATCACGAGGTGGGTGTCGTCAATTTTGTACACTGATGGCCACGCCCCAGGCGCAGGCACCTCAGTGTGCCATAGGATACTACCTGTGTCTTTGTCAAGAGCGTAAACCTCAGTTTTTGTGGTGACAAAAATCTTGCCGTTGAACGCTGAGACATAGCTCTGTATCCCGGTTATGTTTGTTTTCCATAAGACATCAGGCGCTTCTGGGGCGGGTCCTTCTGAGAAACGTGCAAAAGACGAGTCGCCTTGAAGCTGCGGCCACTCATACTCAAGTAGCGTGTCTTCGCTTACAGTTCCGCCGCTTGAAGACTCACTCATTTCACCGTTGAAATACACGTCCTTAACAAGCAGCGACAGAAGTAACAGCGCAACCAAAGCAGCTATGATAATCAGAAGTTTTGTAAACTTCATTTTTTAGCCTCTTAATCTAAAGGATAATGATAATCTTCATGACCCCATTCTCCCCACAAATAGCAGTAAGATTCAATCCAACTATAAATCTTACGGAACATCATCGGATTCGACGCTTTTCTAAGCCATCCAAGACTGCAAAGTGCTGCTAGCAAACTGAAAAGCCGAAGCAAGAGATAACGCATAATCTTTTTTAGGACGCGGTAATTCTAAGGTAAATGATGAATCAACCGAGGAAAGCTTGAGGGGTTTTAATTTGACTGGTAAGGGTCCTTTACTTATGACTTCTTGGAGAGCTACAGGGGCCTGCAATGCACGTTGCAAATACTGCAATGTTGACGCGTCAGGGGCGCCTGCTCCCAGAGAATTAACTACAGAAGAAGCATTACATTTGGTGGATGAAGTCCGCAGTTTCGGAGTCAAGTGGTTCGGCATAAAAGGCGGCGAACCCCTGCTGCGAAAGGACATATTTGAAATTGTTGGTTACGCAAAAAGCAAAGGCCTCAACGTTTGCTTACTCACTAACGGATGCTTCGTTGACGGAGAAATCTACGACAACCTCGTCAAAAACGAGGTTTGGACATCCGTAAGCATAGACGGTCCAGAAGAGATTAACGACCAGCTAAGAGGTAAGGGCTCATACAAGAAGGCACTGGCAGCCATAGAAAAACTGTCAAAAGGAAAAATCCTGAACGGTCTCGCAGCGGCAATCACAGTCATCAACTACAAGCATCTGGACCACGTTGCTGAACTAGCGGACAAGTACCACGCTAACTTCGTGTGGTTTAATCATCTGGTTCCTAGCGGAAGAGCAAAAGAAACCATGGAGTTAGCGCCGACCCCTGAACAGTACGAGTGGACCCTGAACCACATATGGGATTTAACCCAGAAATACGAGGATAAATTTGAAATCCACGTGCACTGCCCTCATTACGCGCGCGTCGTCAAACAACGTAACCCACCGAATTTTGATGAGTGGTACGAGCACAAGTTCCATGGAAAATGCACTTACTTCGCGTTCGGCGGATACATAAGCGTAACCGAAAACGGCGACTTGATACCATGCTTCTACACGGACCTTACACCTTCCGAGC
>JAFGLT010000112.1 GCA_016927895.1 Candidatus Bathyarchaeota archaeon
CGAAAGACCCGCGAGCCCCCAGAACAGGCGGCAACCAAAACTTCTACAAGTTCTACAACGACGAAGGCATGAAACTCGTCCTCAAACATTACCCGCAGTACACGGTTTTCCACGAAATGCTTGGACTAACAGTCGTAGGCGTAAACCCCGACGGCGCCGAGGTACGGAAGCCCGAAAAGCGACTGCCCGAGCTCATGACAACAGAGCCGAAAGACACGCTCGTAGACGCCACACATCGCGTCCTAAACACCATGCTGCAACAGTCAGGCTTATCCCAGAAGGATTTCGGCGTGTTCGGCTCAATGCTCCACGGCTTCCATCACCCTGACTATTCAGACATAGACCTCGTAGTCTACGGCAGAAAACAAAACGCCAAAATGCGCAAAATTCTAGCGGAACTGTACGCGGACGCCTCAGACTTCAGAAACGAGTTCAGCAACCCCGACGTTATGCAGGGCAAACGGTGGCTGTACCAGAACCTCACCGTGAAAGAGTTCATGTGGCACCAACGCCGCAAGCAAATCTACGGCTTGTTCAACGACGAGAAAAGCGGCCGGGTCACCAAAGCAGAGTTTGAACCAGTGAAAGCTTGGAGCGAAATTAACTCGGAGTACGACCCTAACGCCCGAATCAAGCAGAAAGGCTGGGTGAAAATCAAAGCCCGCATATTAGACGATGCAGATGCACCATTCATTCCATCAGTCTACGTTATCAAACCCCTGGAAGTTTTAAGCGGTCCAAAAGAAGCAGTTGAAGCGGTACGCATATTCTCCTACATGGAAGAATTCCGCCTGCAAGCACAAAAAGACGAAACCGTGTATGTCGAGGGCAACTTGGAAGAAGTGGTTTCGCCTAACGGCGGGTTCCACCAAGTCACGTTAACTTACTGCCCACGCTACTACGAGCAAGTCCTGAAAGTGGATGGGTTAAATCAGGACAGCACCATGTAGTCTGCGGGTTTATTCCCGAGGATAACGCGATAATACTCTTGGTCTTTTCGCTTGTCGCTTACGAGTTCAACTTTGCCCTGAGCGGTTACTGCTTCGCCGTTTCGGGCTTGTTCACAGAATCTGCCGCGGAAAGACACAATTTCCCTTATTGGCTCCAGCTTTGCGCCTTCCTCAACTGTGACGTTTTCGATTTTGTAGGTGCACGGCGTGAACAATGCTTCGGAGTCGTCAGCGATTGTGGCTGTGATTTTCGCGTAGCCAGCGTTCTTGTAGCAGACATCGCCGTACTGTTCGGTTACTTGGCTCCAGTCTTTCACGAACCGTATGAAGTAGTCAGTGCCTTCGTACATGCCTTGGAACGCCTTGCGCCCTTCGACCCGAGCGAAGTCTTCGAAGCTCATGATGGTGTCTTTCGAACGGAAATCGAACAGCGCCTGCAACTCCCCACGAGTGTACTGCTTAAACCCTGCCGCTTTATCATTCAACAAGGATTCCAACGCCTCGTACGCCCTGCGACCGTTTTCCTCGCCGTAAACAACAGGGTCCACGTCAGACTGAACCGTGGTCAACCCCGTAAGCACAGAACCCGAAATCCCAATCGAACTCCAAGGAATGCCAGATGCTTCCTGCAACTCTTTCGTGAGGTGCACCACCTTCCGCTCCAAATCACTCAGCGTCTTGGATGTACGTAGTAACCTGAGCTTCTCTACGGGGTCGTAATGCTCCACGACGGTGTCGACTGGTACTTCGCAGAGGGTCTCGTCAAACACTGGATCATGCACTATAAGGTCAGGCATGTTCTGCTTAAGAAACTGGAAGCGCTCGCTGAAACTGTAAATCTTGCCGTACAGCCCCTTCTCTCCTCGGCGTGTGCCCTCAGGAGACGGGATATACCGTGGAAAAGCTATGAGACGGTTCGGCGGATGCAGCAACCCCTTCACATCGAAAATAACTTGGTTTCCTGTTTTGATCAGTTCGCCTTCTCTGGCTCTCATCATAGTCACCCTTGTGCGCTTGTAGCTTTTTACAAAACGCTAATAAACCTTTTTTAGACCCTACCTTAAAACAGGTCTTCTGATGCCGAACCGTGAAAAAGCAAAATACATCTCCAAATGCCTAGAACTGGCAATGCTGCTTGAAGTTAACACCTGCAAGCCTGGAAACGTAACTCCCACCGCAAGCTTCGAGGGCACACGAATTGAACATTTCTTGGCCTCCGCAGTAGCCGCCGAGTCCTCGTTTGAAGAAGCAGCACGCCGCGGGATAACCGTTTCAGAGAACAAGCTCAACATCAGCGAAGTTGGAATAGGCAAAATCATAAAGGAATGCGCCGTTGACATCAACGCGTGGCAAAAAGGCGGGAACACGCTGCTCGGCACCGTGATGCTATTTGTGCCCGTAGCGGTGGCGGCGGGCATGACCCCAACTGGAGAAAACTTCAGTTTTGATTTTCAGAGATTGAGGGCTAACTTGCGGTTGGCGGTTGAATCTACCACGGCGGAAGACGCGGTCAGCCTTTACGAAGCCATAGACGTGGCGAAGCCTAACGGTCTCGGAGACGCCCCCGATCTTGACGTTACTGACCCAGCGTCTAAAGCGCGGCTTCTCGCGGATGATGTTTCGCTGTTTGAGGTTTTCAAGTTAGCCGAGGGCTACGATGACATCTGCTCTGAATGGGTCCGCAACTACCCCATAACGTTTGATTTGGCTCATCCTTACTTGATTGCTCAGCTTGAACGAGGAGACTTAAACGCGGCAGTGGTTCACACTTTCCTGAAAATCCTGTTCGAGCACCCGGACACGTTTATAGCCCGAAAAGCAGGCGTTGAAAAGGCGCGCGAGGTCTCGTTAGACGCCAAGAAAATATTGGAGTTGGGCGGTTTGGAAACCCCTGAAGGCAGAGAAAGCATCCAAAAGCTGGATAGAAAACTGCGAGCGTCTGGGAACCTGCTTAACCCTGGTACTACTGCGGATTTGACGGCCGCGGCTTTGGCTTTGTGCATGCTCAGCGGCTACAGACCTTAAACTTTAGTTATCTTTTGTTTTCAGGTGCTCTTTAACCAGTTTAAGAAGTTGTTTTCCTTCGTCTGGAATGTTTATCACTGGTATTTCGAGTTTGATTTTGGGTTTTTGTTTTCCAATCAAGCCTGCAACCGCGATTATTGGCTGAACGGTGCCTTCCAGCACTTCTTTGAGGCTGGCTGTGTCTTTAGCAGTGACTATCTTCAGGACGTCTTTTCTTTTTTCTACGAGACCACGAAACCCCTCTACGACTATAACATCCAACTGTTCATTACCCAGCAATCCTATAACTTGCTCTAGGCCGTTCAGCGCTGCTTCCGACTTTTTTATCACCACAATCTCCTCTGCCGAAACAGCTGTAATTACCTTCGCGCCTGCTTTGGAGTACCTCCAAGTGTTAGTTCCCTCTTTGTCCACCTTGAAGCCCTTATGGTAAATATGCTTGATAGCGCCAATTCTGTAGCCTTCACTGGCAAGATTCGAAACCAAATACTCGAGCGTCGTGGTTTTTCCTGAACCGCTCTTTCCCACAGCCGCGATAACTAAAACCGTGCGGTCACTCTCCATCTCGGAAAATTATTGAACTCGGTTCTAATAAACAGCACGTATCCCCGTTCTCAAGCGGCTACTGTGCATTTCCCGCTTTTTTACTGAGGCAACCCAACGGTAAAAAGTTACTTTGACCCATTTGCCCGTTCGCTAATAGTTCACACCATTCCTTATTCGACCTTGCCCGTTCTGCTAGGAAAATGCCGCGGGCATCATCGTATACTTCAGCTTCGCATGCATAAGTGCTGGCTGCTTTCAAAAGCGCTGCTTTCCCTCTTGTTTCTTGCTCTGCTGCAAGTTCTTGCCTGTTTTGTTGTTTCGACCAGCTTAACAGTGTTTTGCCTTGGTTTTCTCGGCTTATGGCTGCCCAAAAACGTGAGTCCTCTTTTTCCAGACGAGATGCACAGGACGAAAAGGCTTCTGACGCTTCTAAAAATTTGCCTTCATTGAAAAGTGTTGCCGCCGTTTGAAGACATCGCAGTTCGGGCATTGGCAGGTCTCCCAAATTTAGACGTAGGCTTCCAGTGACTGGTCCTTGGGCTTGGCGGGGTTGTAGCCGAGTCAAATCTGCCTGCGAGTTGATGTTGATGAAGCTTTTCAGTTCAGGGTCAAAAGCTTGTATTTCGTCGACTGTGGAGATAAGCAGGATGTTTAAGGCTCCTCTTATTATGTCGTCGGAGCGCGGTCGCCCCAACATACAAAGTGTTTTCGCGATTTCCAGCACCTCAGGTTTTTTGAGAACCATGGTCAACGTTTCCAGTCGCCCGTTCGGCCACATCGGCACGATGACCCGTGTGTCTTTTGCCGAGTTAAACATGTAATCAATGACTTTTGGCTGTAAAAGCGGCATGTCCGAGGGCAACGTGAAGCAGTAGTCGGCTTTGGCGGTTATTAGCCCTGTTAGAATCCCCACGATAGGCCCGCCTAAATGGTTGCAGGGCTCATCAACAAGGAACCTAACGTTTTTCACGCTGTGTCTTTTAAGAACTTCAGCGTATTGCGCCCTTCGGTTTTCATTGTTCACGCATATGATGATTTCTTCTACAACTTCGCGAACGTTTTCAACAGCGTGTATTAGCAGGGGCTTCCCGAGAAGTGTAACAAGTGCCTTGTCTTGCCACGTTTCGTGAGTATTCTGGAATCTTTCAGCCCTTCCTCCTGAAAGTATAATTGCCGCCCGTTTAGCCATGCCCCTTTACCACAACAAGTTTTCTCAAGGTTACTGGATTCTTGTCCAGTTTATTTGATTTACCTCCCATTTCTCTCTTTTTATTTGAAGCAAAACAGCCGCCGTCTCTTGCGCTGTGTAATATTAATTAATGTAAGGAGTAAAGAACAGGATAGGGTTGAATATGGTGCGTCAAGTGAACATTGTTAAGCTTAACCTTTCCGCAGGTACATCTCAGGCGATTGCTGACTACATTGCTGAAGAGAAGCCTTTTTACCTATTTATCAACAAGACTTTTTGGGCGACCATTTTGTGCTCGCCAACAGACCTTAAAGAATTGGCAGTTGGTCATTTTCTCTCTGAAGGAATCCTCAAATCCACCAGCGAAATCGAAGAAATTATCGTTAAAGAGCCTGAAAGCACCTGCTACGTTAAAGTGAAACCAGAAGTGAACGTTGAAAACCGCGTGAAAATTTCACGGTTGCATGCGCGTGTTATTCCTTCAGCTTGCGGAAGCGGGTCGCCTTACCAATTCACTGGCAAAATTCCCAAAGTCGAATCGAACCTTAAGGTTGAAGCTCAGGTCGTATTTGACAGTGTTAAACAGCTTAACTTCAAAGCTGAAGGTTTCAGGCAGACTGGCGGTCTGCATGTCGCCGCAATCTACAGGGGTGACGGAGAATTGGTTGCTTTAGCTGAGGACGTTGGCAGGCACAACGCTGTGGATAAGGTAATTGGGATTGCTGCACTAAACAATGTCGATTTGTGCGAGTGCTTCTTGGCTTTGAGCGGGCGCATGTCAGGTGA
>JAFGLT010000021.1 GCA_016927895.1 Candidatus Bathyarchaeota archaeon
AAAGTTATCCGTGTAAACGTTGAAAAAGGCCAAATTAGCTTGTCGCTTAGACGCGTCACAAGACGCGAAAGAATTGAAAAAAACAAAAGCTGGAAAAGAAACCGCAAAGGCGAAGCGCTCCTAAATGAAGTAGCAGAAAAAGTTGGCTTACCTGTAAATGAAGTCTACCAGAAAGCGGGATTAATTCTCGAACAACAATACGGTTTATACGAAGGCTTCGAAAAGGTCGCGAAAGAAGGATTAGAAGTCCTAACTAAGCTCGACATACCTGTAGATTTGGCTGAAGTCATTGCCCAAGTTTCAGAAGAACGCATCAAGATCAAGATGGTAAAAGTTAAGGGCGTGCTTGAGGTTCGCTGCATGATGCCCAACGGTGTTAAATGTATCCAAGACGCATTTATAGGCGCTAGGAAATCACATAGAGCTAAAGATGCCAAAATAGAATTCTACGTGATCGCTGCTCCAAAATACAGTGTAGAAGTTTCGGCTGATGATTGGAAACGCGCAGAAGATCTTTTCGAAAAGGTATGCGAAAGTGTGATTACCGCCATCACAAAGGCGGGCGGAAATGGGTCTTATACGAGGAAGAAATAGAAGAGTTGAAACCTGAGATATACTGTAATATCTCGAGAAAATTCCAGATTAGTACGATGGTAGAAAAAAGGGTTGGAAATGGTTATTTACGCTTTTTAAAAAGTTGGATTCCTTTGATTGTTGTTCCGTCTGTTTTTGTGACACATTCGTAGCTTGCTTCTATTAGTTGCATGGCTTCTTCCTTGGTGATTACGCCTTTGCATATCCATTCGTCTTCTTCTGTTATGTTTGCAAGTTGTACGTAGATTAGGGTTGTTTCGATTTTCTTGAGTCCCATTTGTTGTTTTACGAATAGAATGTCTCTGGTTTTTCGGTAAAGATTTGTAGCAAAATAGTGTCTGAAGTCGTATAGTCTGATTTGTTTTATTGTTGGGTCGCTTAGTTTTTTGGCTAAACTGTTGCGCATGGCTCTGTAGTTTTTCCCGTAGTCGTCTGCGTTGCCTTTGAATAGTTTGTCGTTTTCGTTTAGGTCGTTTTTTAGTATGTAGTTCTGTAGTATTTTCCCAAGTTTCTTGAAATTTTTAGTGCTCTGGCGTTCCGATGCTTGGCGGTTATTGGGTTAACTATTCATTGTTCAAGGTCTACGTCTTTTACTTTGAATCTGCATAACTCGACGGGTCTTAATCCTGTTTCCTTGCTTAGTGCTAGTTTGATTGACAGGGTTCTGCCTGTTCTGGCTACGAGCATTTCAATTTTTTCTTTGGTTGGATTTTGATGGTTTTTGCTTCTGGCTCGTATAGTGGCATTTCACATTTGATTTTGTAATATTTGCAGAACTTGTTATATGCAAGGCATAGGTTCTTTTTGTATCCTTTAGATACGTCTTCTCCGTTTTTGTCTGTTAGTTGTGCTGTGAAGTGTTTCACCGTTTCAGTTTCCTTTAAGTTGGCGTGTTTGCCGATTAGTGTTAGTGCTTTGTCAACAAATTTTATTGTGCATTCGCTTTTGTTGTTGTTTTTCATTTGTGCTAAGCCTTTTAGAATTAGGGTGGTATTAGGGAAATTTGGGCTGGTGTGTTGGAAGTAACCCGCCAAGTTAGCGGGATTTTTCCTTTTTCTATGGGATAGAGAAACGGGTTCATATTGGTGTTTTTTGGGTTAGCCTATGAAGTTTAGGATGAAGATTCTACGTGGGTTTGACCCGAAGGTGGCTTCGTCTGTGATGTGGGTGAAGTTGCCTGAGTCGTAGAGCTGCATAAATATTTGCTGTAGGTTGAGTGTTGTGTTGTAGTAGGGCACGACGCCTCCATACTCGTAGGTGAACACATACTTCACGTTGTTCTGCTTACATAAATCGATGAATTCGGTGAGGTTGAAGTTAGGAGTGTACGAGTCCACTGGCAGCTCTGGGTACTGGCACACCTTGTTTGTTCTCGTGCCGTCAGCGCACAAGTAAAACCGCACCATGTCTTGATTGAAAAAGTTGAATGGGCAAAGAATCATTATTGACTCGTTCTGGTTGAGGTCTTCGCAGGCGTATCGCGTTGCTCCTTCAATGTCAATTTCAATCTGGTATTCGTTAACGATGTCATAAGTGTCTTTGACGCTTAAAACCACTCCTGCCGCTATGAAAGCAGTGAATAACACAGCGGCAACTTTGACGGCGTGTTTCTTGTTCACGCTTACTGCGCCTCCCCAGATTTTCTCAGTTTTTTCGTAAAAGAAGGAAATAACACCTGCAGCCGAAATCGCTAGGACGGGGAACAGCGGCAAAACGTACCTCCAATGCTTGTTCGGTATCGCCGTAAAGAAAACAAAAACAGTTATGAACCATGTGAGAAGAAATTTATCTTCTTGTTTTCTGCGCCACGCAAACAAGCCTAAGCCGAGCAAGCTTACAATGAAGATGAGAAGTGAAATCGGGTGTATTCCACTGTAGGGCCAGGTCATCTCGATGAAGTAGAAGATTGGAAGTGGGTAACGTTCGCTGTACACAGACTTTGCTGGGTTGCCTATTTCCAGCGCGTATGTCCAGTTGTTCAGCATCCCAGACGCGTATGTGTTGTAAGATATGATGATCCACGGGGTAACCACAGCTATCGCGATTATGATTAGCAGTGTGAATCTGGAAAGCCGCAGTTTTAGGCGGTCTCGAGCTAAAAGCAGCATGGTTGCAATCATTACTGCCGCCGCAATCAGCATTTGGTACTTTGTTAGGCACCCTAAGCCTAAGGCTAAGCCGCTTAAAATCAGCGTTTTGTTCTGGGGCTTACGTAGCCAACTGAAGAAGAACAGCATTGACGCTGTGAAGAAGAAAACCAGCATAATTTCTATCATAGCTACACGTGAAAGCCAAAAGTAGCCTGGGAACAACCCTAACAGGATACTTGCGGTTAACGCAGTTTTCGCGTCGTACATTCTGTAGACAAGTTCAAACACGACCCAGAGTGAAAGAAGAGAGAATGTTATCGAAACCAACCTGCCTGAAAGCACGCTTACTCCCAAAACTTTGAAGAAAAACATTGTTACGGCGTCAAAAAGCGGCGGGTAGAAGTAGTTTATATGCTCGTATTCGCCGCGGAGCAAAAGTGCCCCGTCATTCAAATGAACAACTTCGTCCCATTGTATGGGCGCCGTTGAAAGGTCCAGCGAAACTAAAACAGCGTAAATTAACGCGAAAACAAGAAATGCCAGTCGCCACTTATTCATTCCCGTCTGCAATCGGGTTAAAAGCGATCGTGAACCTGACTCATTTGTCGTAGTTCTCACCGCTTAGAATTCGTTTATCCAATTCAATAATAATGGACTGAAATTATATAAAATCATCTAAAATTCCCTGATTTTTTGGGTTTTTAATGTCTGTGAGGCGAAACGCGTGGAAACGGTTTTTGGGTAGGGGTCGGTTGTGGGGGTTTCTTGGGTTGGTCGTTTCATTTTTTGGAACGCTTGTCCCGTAGTGTCCCTTAAGTTAGGCTTTCGTGTATAGTAAGTATGGTGATTCAGTATGATAGGCAACAACTGGAAACAAAATCGCGAAGAAACAATTGTGTTCGCCTTGGTTATGCTGCTTTTAACATACCTTACCCCCATAGCAATAGTTCAGGCTGGTACTGAAACACCCTCCGAAACCGGGAAAGCGCCGTATTATCCCGGCCTCACTGACGATGCTGTACAATACAATAAGACTGATGTGACGCCCGTGGCTGAGGTGGAACAGGTTAAGGCGGGAGAACCGGCGCTTTTCTGCTACCGAAACACCACTATGCTAATGAACTGCACCCAAAACTGCGAAATAGTCTTCACAGCAGACCCTGAAGTAACTCCGAAAATCTTTGGGTTTTCGATAGACCCGAACCAAACAATGGCCCTCACAATGAACTTGAGCGGCTCACCCCTCAATGGTTCACAAGCCATGGAGAAAACGCTCAACTTCTACTTCGGCATAGAACCCAACGCCACCGTACAGCTTAACGCTCAGTTACGACTACACATCAACCAGACGGAGCTTAGCCAGCAGCTGAACAGGGAAGTTAACGCGTCAAGGCTCTTGTGGATGTATTGGAACGGAACCAGAGGCGAGTGGGAAGCTGTTGAAAGCTTCATCGACGAAGACGGCTACTTAGTCTGCAGCACTGACCACTTCTCAGCATGGACAGTCGCCGAAATAGACGACCCAGAAGAAGCACTGCAATTCGGATTGAACATAGCATATATCTACGCTGCACTAACCATGGTTGTCGCAGTGGTTCTTGCAGTTGGCATAGTTGCATTAAAGAAACGCAGTTAGCCAACTCCTTCTTTTTTATTTAAATGCAAGATTAAACGAAAAAGCAAAAGGGTGTTAACGCGTAGGCTGATGTTTTGAATGCAACTCAGCTTGATGGAAGGTTTGTCACTTTTTGTTTTCATCCTTGGGCGTTCGGTGAATAGGTTGCAAAAAACTGTTTCGTTTTTGGTAATATTATGTTTTCCAGAAATACGTTATTATTTATTCTATCAGTAGAGTGGACGTGGTGAAGGCACTTGTTTGAGAGTGGCAACAACAAAGAGAATGAAGAACGGAAAACCTATGGTCTAACCCTTTTAGAGGCTTACGAGCAGGTTGAAAAAGAAACACAGGTGTTGCAAGAAGAAAGAGAAAGTCTACTGGGCATGGAAGAAAATTTGTGGAGTAAGATAAAACAGGAAATTGAAACTAAGAAACAAAAGAATCACCAGTTACGGCTGGTAATTGAGCAGCAAAAGACAAACTGCATGAACCTAGCAAAAGCTCTAAACGCCTCTATTCTTGCAGCCAACTCCACGAATGTTGGCTAACAGAACAGCATAATCTTCAATTTAAGCGGAAGCATAGCAGAGCAAGCAACAAGGGATAGCCAGTAGAATAAACTTGCGTTTCAATAGATTGAGGAATATTGTTTTTTTCAGAATATGGTTCTTATTTGTTTCTGTCAATTTTAGATTGAGAAAGGAGCGTTTCAATTATGAAATGTCCTGTTTGTGGAGGAAAACTGGATTTTAACTTGAAGGTTAGTTCAGCTACTTGTCACACTTGCGGATGGACAAGAATCTTTCTCACGAACGGCGTGCGTTACACTATATCAAAGCGAAATAAGGTATTGCTTCCCAAACATAATTAGAACAAACTCGCCAGCTGTTCTACCACGTTGCAATACACTTCTGTATTCTTTCTGTTTTGCATGGCACACCGCAGCGAAAAGGAATCACTGGGCGGTTTTATCTGTAAATGTCAAGAATTGAAGATTTTTGAGGTATTAGTCGTGAGACGCGTATCCTATTTTTTGATTATTTGTTATATACCTGATTGTTGACCCAAGGGTTTTTAGAGGCAAAGAGATATGCATCGAGGTGCGGTGCTCGGCGTAGTTCTGTTTTTTTTAGCTGTTGTTTTGTTGGAAGGCAACGGCTACATTATACACCACGATCTCTATGAACACGGTCTCACATACAGTGAGAGCTGGGCTGAAAAAGATAATCTCCTCAAAATAGCTCTTTACCAATTCGTAATCTTCACCCTTCTCTTCATCCATAAAAGCTGCCGGATTTGGGTTTTAACCGAGGTTTTCTGATTCACTTGCAGTCAAGACCTGTTTTTCTATTTAATCTGGAACCAAGATGTTTTCCAACCGGCGACTGGAGCTGGCTGCCCTTCTACAACATTCTAGGGCATTGGACAACACTCGAACAGTCCATGTTAAGTCTCTCAAGCATGACTTTTGCCGGATTCTTGTTGTGGTTCACAAAGGAATGGAAGCCAACACGCCTGCTTCAAACTTCCTAAACGCTAAAACAACATCCTGTAAGTAAACGGAAATGATTATAGAGTCTTCAAATTTTTGAACCATGCTGTTCAAAAGCATTGGACTAAATGTGGCGTTTACACTTATTTTGCTCAAGGGACACGGAATATGTCAAACGGGATTAAACAAATTAGCTATTTTGGCACTGCAGGCTGTTCCGTTGCAGTCATAATACTTGCTGAATTCACGGTATATCGAGAAAATTATGCGTTGCGCACGCTAAGCATGATAGGAGTAAACGGGGTGAATTTATGAGCGAGTTTTGGAATGGAACAGCATATAAAAACCCTAAAGCCAAGCATGTTTGTGAGGATTTCGCTGTTATTTTAACTTGTACCGGTGAAAGCGATCTCATGATATGCCGAAAGTGCGGCAACGCTTGGATTACCCCTTGCATATTAAAGGAAAAGAAAAAGGACAAAAACGTCAGAAATAGATTTAACGCAAAATAACGGCTTTTTCA
>JAFGLT010000113.1 GCA_016927895.1 Candidatus Bathyarchaeota archaeon
AATTCATAAATTCTTTAAGTGCAGTTCGCATAGGTTACTGAAGGATTTGACCGTTACTTGCTGCTTCAAGACATTGAAACTTGGTTACAGAACTTTGCAGTTCAGTATGGATATTTAGGCATTTTTCTCATAAGCCTGCTGGGCGCCACGTCGATTTTCGTGCCGATTCCTTACACAGTAGTCATATTCATTCTTGGTGGTCTAGAGACTTTTGACCCCGTTTTAATCGCGGTTGCCGCGGGGTTAGGCTCTGCAATAGGCGAATTCTCAGGGTATCTGCTGGGTGTGGGCGGCCGAAAAGTTATCGGTGATAGATATAAGAAAAGAATGGATTTCATAACGAAGCTCTTCAAAAAATATGGTTCAATAGCCATCTTTATTTTTGCTCTCACGCCTCTGCCTGATGACCTGCTTTTCATTCCTTTGGGCGTTATGCGCTACCGCCTGCTTCGAGCGTTTATTCCAGCGGTGCTGGGCAAATTCGTTTCCAATCTCATAATAGCGTATAGTGGTCGCTTGTCTCTGGATATTGTTAAAAATATCTTTGGAGTAGAAGGCGAAGGCATGTCTCTTTTGATTGGCACAATCATTGGGATAGTTTTGTTGGTGATTGTTTTAATCATAATGTTCAAGGTGGATTGGGAAAAACACTTCGCGAAATACGTGGATGAACCAGAAAGCAGCGGCGAAAACCATGAAGAAGCAGAAGACAAGAAAAAAGATGCCCACGCAGACGCAGCGGACTCAAAAGACGAAAGCTGAAATGAATAGTCGTGATGGCATTAACTTTAAAATTGTTGGTTGCCACTTTAGGGTTAGGCGCAGAACTTGAAAGTAATCGCTGACTTACATATCCATAGCCGTTACAGCAGGGCAACGAGCCAGCGTATGTGCATCACTGAAATTGCTCGCTTCGCGAAAATAAAGGGTTTGAACCTCGTAGGCACAGGCGATTTCACTCATCCCGAATGGCTCAGAGAGATACAGGAAACGTTGGTTCCAGAACAAGGCACCGACCTTTACAGGGTTGCTGGCAAAGCGGATTCGCCAGTGCAGTTCATGCTAACGACGGAAGTATGCACAATCTTTGAGTTTCAAAGCGAGGTTAAGAAGGTTCACCATGTTATCTTGACGCCTAGTGTGGAAACCGCAGTTCAAGTTAACGAAGCGCTTAATCGGTATGGTGATTTAGCTGCGGACGGCAGACCCCTATTGAACATGACTGCTCCGCAGCTGGTTGAAGAGGTTATAGCGGTTTCAGGGGAAAACATGGTTTTTCCAGCTCATGTTTGGACGCCGTGGTTCAGTGTTTTTGGTGCTTTCAGCGGTTTCGACAGCATTGAAGAATGCTATCAGGATATGTCTAAGCACATTCACGCGTTGGAAACGGGGCTTTCATCTGACCCCGCTATGAACTGGCGCTTAAGCAGGCTTGACCGGTTCGCGTTGGTTTCGAACAGTGACTGCCACAGTTTTTGGCCTTGGCGCATCGGTAGGGAAGCTAACGTGCTTGAGCTGGCAAGAGTGATTTACCGTGAAGTTGTGGACGCGGTGTGCAGCAACGACCCCGCGCGTTTCAAGTTTACTATCGAAACGGATCCTGCTTACGGGAAATACCATTGGACTGGCCACCGTAAATGTAATGTGTCTCTCTCGCCGCAGGAAGCCGAAAAATTCGGTAACATGTGCCCAGTGTGCCGTAGAAAACTCACAAAAGGCGTTGAACACCGTGTTGAAGAACTTGCTGACCGCCCCGCAGACTTTAAGCCTGATGGAAAGCCAGGGTTTATGCGGCTGTTGCCCCTCTCAGAAATAATTGCGGCGGTTTTGGGTGCTTCTTCGCCTTCAACTCAAGCGGTGTGGAAAATATACAATTTGCTCGTTGGTAAATTCGGTGATGAGTACACGGTGCTTATAGACGCAACTAAAGAGGCTTTGGCTGAAGTAGTTGACGTGGCGGTTGCTGATGCTGTGGTCAAGGTTAGAAGGGGTGAGGTGCGTGTGGTTCCTGGATACGACGGCGTTTACGGGAAGCTTGAGTTGGATGTGGCTGGTCGGGCAGATGAACCTCGGCGTCGAAGAGTACAACAGTTGAATCTTGAAAATTTCTGGTGACCATGGAGTTTCATGGTGTTTTAGGTGTTTTTGTGTTTAACGGTATAACGGCAATACTTATTAAATCGTAATCAATGCGATACTGTCGCTGTGACGACGATGAACACGTTACATAGAGAACAAAACGATAAAATTTTCCAAATTATAGACAAAGTTCTGAATCAAGTCTTTGGAAAAGAAGCCACACAGTTCATATATGACTACCTAGAGCAACATTACTCTCTGCCCCAAAGCGCCTTTTCAGAAAGAATCGATGTTTTTGCAAAAGGACTTGAAGACTGCTTAAGTTCAGGTGCCTTCGCAGTAGAAAGCAAAATCCTAGAGGACCTCTCAGCGGTTTACGGCTCACTTAACAACAGGAACTTAGAAAGAAAACTTGAAAGATACGATTTTCCCAGTCAAATGAGAACTGTCCTACGAAAAGCATAACACAAGCCGCTTTTTCCCTAAACACAGCTATAATCTCAACAGAAACTTGTTTTGCGTTTTTGAACGAGAACAAAACGATTTTATTCCCTTTCATTCATTACTCATATCTTAATCTGTTACGGAAGGTACATGACTCGTGGAAGACATTTTAGCTAAAATCAACAGCGTCGCGGTTCAGAAACTCGGAGCTAAATACTCTGAAACCCGAGCCCAAAAACTTTACAAAACAATGCTTACCCTGAAGGAAGGCCGCGTCGAAGCCGCCAAACAAGGCATTGAAAACGGGGTAGCACTGCGTGTTCTTGTGAAGGGTGCTTGGGGTTTTGCTTCAGTTGGTTCATTAGACGCCGAGGTCTTAATGAACGCTGTTTCCGACGCTTGCAAGATGGCGAAAAACGCAAGTTCACGGCTGAAAACCCCAATAAAGCTTGCGGAAACTAAAACCTTGGAAGACCGCGTTCAGATAAAACCTAAGAAGAAACCCTCAGCAATCCTCATGGAAGATAAAATAAACACTGCTTTGGAGATAAACAAAGCCGCTTTAGGCTACGACAAGCGAGTTAAAGGCTGTACTATAGACTATTTGGATCTAACTGGCATCAGTTACTTCTCAAACAGCGAAGGCACACGCATCGAACAGGATAAACTCTATGTTTGGTCAAGAATAACAGCTACAGCTGCAAGCAAAGGTGTTTTCACTTTCAGCAGGGAAGAAATTGGTTCCACAGCAGGCTACGAAGTATTTGACTCGGCGCCTGAAGCCATAGGTGAAAAAGTAGCAAAACGCGCAATCAAACAGCTTGGAGCCAAGTCTCCTAAAGGCGGCAAATCCCCAGTGGTGCTGGGACCCAACGTCGTAGGCGTTTTCGTCCATGAGGCTTTCGGGCATCTTGCTGAAGCTGACCTGGCATTAGCTGGAGGTGTATTGCAGGATAACTTTGGAAAAAAAATTGGTTCAGATTTAGTCACGTTTTACGATGATGGAACAATAGATGGCGCCTTCGGCTCTTTCAAATATGATGACGAGGGGGTTCCAACTCAGAAAACGCTCCTCATAAAGGACGGATTAGTCACAGGCTTGATGCATAACCGCGAGACAGCACAAAAATTCAACACTGAATCCACAGGCAACGCCAGAGCCGAGAACTTCCGAGTAGAACCCATAATCCGCATGCGCAACACGTACATGGCTCCAAGAGACCAATCTCTCGAAGAGTTAACTGAAGACATAAGCTCAGGTTACTACTTCAAAAGCTTCAGAGGCGGACAAGCCAACCTAGACGGCACATTCCAAGTAGGCATACAAGAAGCCTACGAGATAGTAAACGGTGAAATAGGAGCTCCAGTCCGCGGCGCGTCCATAAGCGGAAGTACTCTTGAAACGCTCTTCAAAGTTGACGCCGTTGGAAAAGACTTTGAACTGTGGCCTGGACGGTGCGGAAAAGGACAAACCGCCTTCATATGCGATGGTGGACCGCACATAAGAATCAAAGAGGTGATTGTTGGTGGTAGTGCTTGAAAAAGACCAAATGTTAAGTCTAGCAGAAAACGCCGTAAAATACGCCGTAAAAAAAGGCGCTGCGGAAGCTGAAGCCTACGTTTATGAAGGCCAAGCCACGAACGTGGGCATAGAACAAGGACAAATAACCAAAACCAACACCATAATCGACCGAGGCTTAGGAGTCAGAACCACAGTTAACAAGGCGATGGGTTTTGCGTACACAAACATCATCGATGGGCAGAAAGCCATCGAAGACACAATAACAGGGGCTTTAAGCGCCGCGAGAGCAAGTAAGCCCGACCAAGACTGGAAAGGGCTTCCAGAAAAGAAGTCATATGTCGCCGCCGAGAAAGTCTATGACCCCAGAATTGTTGAGCTCCGTTCTGAGGGCTTGGTTGACGTTGCTTCCAGCATGTTGGACGCGGCTGTAAGCGTGGACAAACGTATTTTTCCAATCGAAGGCGGCGCTGGTGTAGCGTACCTGTCGAGCGCCGTAGCCAATTCGAACGGAGTCCAAGGCTTTGACAGAGGAACCATAATGGAGTGCAGCTTGGCAGCGGTAGCCAAAGAAAAAA
>JAFGLT010000114.1 GCA_016927895.1 Candidatus Bathyarchaeota archaeon
GTAACCCGCCTTTTGTTTTTTGTGGCATTCGGCTAATCGGGCTACCCGCGCTCTCAGGTAGATTCTTCATCAGCGTCTGTTTGCCCTTTCCACTTGCAGGACGGCCGTTTCACCGTTCCACCCAGGCACACTCGACATTACACATGCCTCATCGCCAAGTCCAGAGTGAACGTGTCGTTTCTGCTCCGTAGCCAAGGCTCTCACCTTATCCCCGAGGGGACTGCAATTCTACACGTGGGCGGAGTTTCCTCATTCCCTGAACGGGAACGAAAGCCACACACCAACTCGCCAGCCCTACTAGACCAATGCGCAGCCGCAAGCAATAAAAATTTCCCAATCCCTTCTAGCCAAACATGAACAAACGCGTTATTCTCATAACAGGCACGCCATGCACCGGAAAAACCACGGTTGCCAAACAGCTCACCACTAGACTAGACGCGTTATACATTAACCTAACAGAACTCGCCAAAACCCACAGCCTAACAATAGGCGAAGACAAAACAAGAAACACCACAATCGTTGACGAAGAAGAAATGCGCAAGAAAACCGCGAAAACCATAGACGGCACCGAGAAAACCACGGTTATCGTTGACGGCCACTACGCCGCCGCGGTCGTCCCAAAACGTTACGTGACCTACGTTTTTGTTCTCCGCCGCAACCCCATAGAACTACGCAAGTTCATGGAGAAACGAGGTTTTTCAGACGCCAAACTACGGGAAAACCTAGCTTCCGAAATCCTAGACGTCTGCCTGATCGAAGCGCTACAGGAACAAGAGACAGAAAGAGTATGCGAACTGGACATTACAGGAAAAATTGTGGACGCCGTCGTGAACCAAATCATCGCCGTTCTAAACCAAAAAAAGCCATGCTCAGTGGGCAACGTTGACTGGTTGGGAATGCTAGAAAAAGAAGGATTACTTGACGATTACTTGACGATTACTTGAAAGCTTAGTTTTTCACCTGAGGCTTATAGCAATTTTTTGCCGTGTTAACAGCGTGATTTTGCGCCTGTTCGAATATGATTTAGCGTGGTCGCTGAATTTTTCTCCAATCATTATGGGGCTTGACAACCCAACGTCATCTGAAGCCGTATCCAACCCGATGATCACGTTGACGCCTATTGTCCTGTTCCAGTCGCGTATCCACACGCCCTGCTCCACGCGTCCCTTCTGAACAATAAGGTCAAACTTGCGGGAAATCCCACTGTAACCCTCAAGAACACTGCTCTTCTGGTTAATTTTGTACCCCTCCTTCTTGAAATACTTCAACGCTAGGTCCACTAAACCCAGCCTCGCTCTCCGCGCCCCACTCATTAAGTCACTCTTCCCTAAACCTTATCTAACTCTTTATGGAAAAGCCTTTCGGAGTCACAAGCGCATGGGACAAACCTTAATCATCGAATGCACTCGATGCGGCGGCTTATTTCTAGCTGCAGACGGCCAAAAAACACGGACTTGCCCCTACTGCGGCAAACGCGTAGACGTAAGAAAGGCCAAAAAGGTCGCCTCAGCCCAAACAGCCTTCGAAGCCTCAGAACTGCTGAGAAACATTAAAAGTAGAAAAGGCTTCAACCGCGAATAGCCTCAACAAAGGTCTCGCAACATCTCACAAGTCCTGCATAGACTGCCTGACGCAGGCTCTCCACATTCAACGCACTCTTGGAACTCATCTTTCTCAACGACGTTGACCAAGGCGGGTCTTATGCGCTCTATAGACTTGAACACAGTGAATTTTGTACCCGCCCGCTTCTGTTCCATCCTGTTAAGCATGGCGCGAATATCGTTCCGTAAAGCTTCTGACGCATAGGGACACGGTGTATCCTGAAACCTGATATTCTTAACGTAAGCGTAAAGTGTGCTTTCCCTCTCTGGAACTTCGCAGAAAGGCTTAACCTTCCTCACCAAACGCGGATGTACCTTATCCGTCACAGGTTTCTCTTTAGCCAACCGGGCAATGTCACCGCGGAAAATATTCATCAAACTCGTCTGAACCTCATCATCCAAAGTATGCGCCGTCGCAACCTTGTCTGCGCAGACATCACGTGCAGCCACGTTAAGCGCTCTCCGCCGCAAAACACCGCAGTAGGCACACGATGTCAGTTCCCGCTCACTTTTCGGCCCCGTGCGGGCTATTATTTCGTCAAGCGTGAAACCGTAAAGCTCCTTAAACGAAACCACATGATGCTCTACACCAAGTGCTTTGCAGTTTGCCGCTGCAATCTCCAACGCTTCATCACGGTAGCCTTTAATTCCTTCGTCCACCGTCACCGCCACAAGCGAAGACTTAGGATGCGCCTGCTCCGTTTTAGCCAATATGTGCAGTAGGCTTATACTGTCTTTTCCGCCTGAAACAGCCACCGCTATCCTGTCGTCAAAACTGAACATGTTGTACTTGCCGATGGTGCCGCGGACCTTCGCCTCAATAGACTCAACAAAACATTTCTTACAAAGCTTTTCGCCAGAGTAAGGTCTAAAAAAGAAGGCGTCTCTGCGCTTGCACACAACACATACAGCAGCAGTGGAATTTACGCTCATTGAGCTTTCACACAGTCAATGTTCTCATTGACAAATTACTAAATAAACCATAC
>JAFGLT010000115.1 GCA_016927895.1 Candidatus Bathyarchaeota archaeon
AAATTCTCATTCTTCACCGGTCAACCCTCAACTTTGAGACTTGCGTCAATAGCTACAACCGAAGCTCGCATAGCCGGTGCAAATCTATACGAAATCAGCAGAAAAAATCCAGGCGCTTTAGGAGTATTTGCCACAGCCCTTGGCGATTTAACCGTAGCTATAGCTGGAGTAAGCGAGAAAGGTGCAAAACAATGCGGATTCGAGGTAGTAACAGCAGAAGCTGAAGCTGCAGACAGACATCCTGCAGGAATGCCAGGCACATCCAAAATGTGGGTCAAACTCATATTCAACAAAGTAAACCAAGAATTAATCGGCGGAGCCGTTAGAGGCGGACCAAGTGCGGGAGAACTCATTAATGCCATCAGCGCTCTAATTCAAAACAGAATGAGAGCCACTGACATCGCAATCTTCCAGATAGGCACCCATCCTGCTGTGACAGCTTCACCTATTGCATACCAACTAGTGAACGCTGCCGAAATGGCCTTGAAACTCATGAAGAGCTAAGGTCAAAAATTTTATCTTTTTTCTGATGCCGACTTACCTCGGCATCTTCCAGTGAAAAAAACGCGCAGTGAAGCCGCAAATCTGTTATTTGCGGTAATCTTTTATCGGTGCCAGTGGTATGGTGAATGTTTCAGTTACGCCTTCTATTAAGCGGAGTTTATCGGAGACAAAGTGTACAGCGTTCGCGTTCGTGTCTGCTTGAAACAGAACCGCGAAATCCCATTGTCCAAAGACTTGGTAAGCCTCCTCAAGTTTCACGCCTTTCATAGGTTCTTCGCTGAATTGCATAAGCGGCTCGTAAAGTTTCGCTGCCATATTGGGGCTCAGTTTAATCATAACCAGATATTTCTGAACAGATTTTTCCATAACAACCACCTGAGGACAGTTTAAGGTGTTTTCTCCTAAAAAATGTGCCGATTACTAATCTCACCTATTTTGTCCACTGGTTGAAACTAGTTTGTGCTAAGAAAATAACTGAAAAAGGTTGAAGAGGAAAAGTAGAAAAAGAATTGTTTTCGCTTTATGTTTCTACGCTGGTTCTTTCCTGCGTTGATGCGGTGGTTGATATTTCTGGGAGTTGAGCTTTCAATTTGCTTTCTGCGGCTGTTTCTGCTTCTTGCAATATCTTTTCTGCTTCTAAGCTTGCGGTTCCAATATTCACCGGCACGCCCGTGTCGTTGTGGGTTGTGGAAACGATGTCGGTTAGTAGAGTGCCAATGTTCTCTAGTTCGCGACCTGCCTCTGGAAAAATGCCTGACATGCCGTTCTGGATGTTGTTGAGTACTCCTGCGGCTGGAGCTAGAACTGTGACCACGTCGCCTAATTCTGAAACCGTGTTGAGACGTAAAGACACGCTTTCTAAAGCCAGAGACGCATGCATCAGCATCTTTTCAACTTTGCGTATTTCTGCTAGCTCACCGGCTAGAACATTCGCGCGCATGGTATCCCTCTCTGCAAGCGCTTTAACAGTGCGTTGAAACAGGGCAGCGTCTCGCTTTTCAAAACGACTTTGAGCGTTATTCAATTTTTGCTTTTGTACTTCTATGCGTTGGAGAACTATGCTGATTTGTTTTCTTAAACCTACAGACTGCTTGCCTGCATCCTTAATTTTTGATATAAACGAAGGCTGCTGCTTCTTTTCCGTCCATTTATCGATAAAACCGTCAACCAAAACCGTTTTCTCTCCTAAGCTTTCACCTTGACCATTTTAGGTGTTGATTACATAAAAGATTGTTTTAACCAGCAAGCTAAAATCTGCTACGCTGCAAAACCCGTTTTAAACTTTTCATTTTAAAATCTCAGAGCTTTTAGCTGTTTGCTTCATGGTGTTTATTAACAGGCGGGAAGAAACGGGTCTAAACCTGTTTTTAAGCTCGAGCCGTATCCACGTTTTCTTTTACAATAAAAATGGGAAAACGGGGCATCCATTCTGTTTGAATTAACATATTTTTCAGGGGGTCCTGCGTTTGTTTTCAAAAGCTACAGGAAATATTCAGGTAAATTGCTGTTTAGTTCAGTTTCTCAGCTTCAATGGAGAGGACCTTGTGACAATTGATGCATCTAGTTAAAACTATCTTAAACCCGTTCAGTATGTCGAAGCGTGTCTGAGTGTACCGCCTCTGCTTTGCATGGTCACAAGTAACTTGACTGATAGAGACCAAACTGTCTTCTGACATTCTCCCTTCCCGCAGTTCACTCTTTGCCTCAAGTAGGTAAATAACTCTTGTGAAAGAATCTTCTATTCGGAAACGTAACCCTTTTTTGTTAGGAAAACCCGTTCAGTTAATGGAAGTGACATGCAGCCAACAGCCAAGTTTCATTTTTGCCCTCTCTCCCTTTAGGCGTCGTCACTGTTTTCTTAATGCATGCCACTCGTCTAACCTTTTACACATGGTTAAAATAGGATGCCGTAACCCATCCTGTATTCTTCGCGTTTTGATGTTCACGCTTCTGTTTGGGTATAGTCAGCTTCTGTGAGCTTTTGCTTGTTATGAAAACTGACCCGCCTTGTTTCAGATGCCTTTGTACTCTCAAGAAATCAACATGTTCCGATTCTTGAACTTTAACTTGGCTGCTGTCGCTATCCAAAAACAAAACTTGAAACACCTGCTCCTTTTCCTTTTTGACTTCCGCTATATTATTCAACATTTTTGTTTTCATCTTCAAATAATCGTCTATGACAATAGTGAGTGTACAGCGAAGACGTTTTAAAACTATGTGACTGTAACGCGACAACCACACTGCTTGCTGTTCTACCTGAAAACGAAGTTGAGAATTTCGCGTTTTTCCCTTAAGGAGTCAACAATCAGGTTTGGTTTTGCTTTTTCAAGCTCTTTTCTAGAGTATACGCCTGTAAGAACTGCGATACAGCACATTTTCGCGGTTTTTGCGGCTTCGACGCCGAAGATGGAGTCTTCAACAACCGCACACTTACTTGGTTCACGCTCCAGCTTTGTTGCGCATTTTAGAAAGATTTCAGGGTCAGGCTTCGAATTCGTGATGTCTTCAGCTGTGACAGCAACATCGAAAAACCTCTGTATGTTTTTGGTTTTAAGCATTTGGTTGATGACTGGGCGGTTGTTCATAGAAGCTAAGCCTATTTTGACTTTGCCCTGCAACGCTTCTAGAAGTTCCTGTGCGCCTGCAAGCAGTTTTACTTTGCTACTCATTGCGATTTCGGTTTGAATTTTTGTTTCTAAAAGGTTCTTGATGAGCGCCTCGTTGAAGCATGTTTCAGAAGCGCGCAGCATCTATCTGAATGTTTCTGCGGTGCCTACTCCGATACGGCGTTCAATGAACTCGTCGCTTATCTCGCAGTGGACGGTGCTGAGGGCTTTTTGGAAAGAAGCTACAACAACTTGGCGGCTGTCAGCGAGTGTTCCGTCCCAGTCGAATATAACCGCTTCGAACATTTCAGAATCCAGTTAGCGGTTACTCCGAGTTCACGCCTAGTTCTTCGCGGATTAGCTTGCTTTTCGTGGATGCTTTCTCAACAGCGCGCATTAACGCTTGCCTTATTGAGCTGCCTTCAAGCTCGTATACGGCTTCGATTGTTGTTCCACCTGGCGTAGTCACCATGTCCTTTACCTTTGCCGGGTGCTCTTGCAGGTCAAGCACAAGCTTTCCAGTGCCTAAGACGGTTTGTGCCGCGCCGTACAATGCCACGTTTCTGGGTAAGCCAACTTTCAATCCCGCGTACATCAAGGCTTCAATTATTACGGCGATGTATCCGGGTCCGCTGCCTGTCAAAGCGGTTACGGCGTCCATGTATTTCTCTTCAACTTCTTCGCATACGCCCATTCGGTTCAGAAGGGATTTCACTTTTTGCTTGTCTTTTTTGGTTACGTTCTCTCCGCAGCAGTAAGCCGTGTAAGACGCTTGCACCAAAGCGGCGACGTTCGGCATAATTCTAACTATTTTGGCGTCGGGAACGAATTTCTTCAGGTATTTCAGGGGGACAGTGGCGGCTATGGAGATTACCAGTTTGCCTTTCACGGTACTGTTGATTTGTGTAAGAACTGTTTTCACGCCAGTTGGTTTGACACATATGAAGATGATATCAGCGTCTGCGGCTGCTTTTCGGCTGTCCGTGCTCACAGCCACGCCTAGCTTTTTCTGCTCTTCTAGTTTTTCAGGTTGGATGTCGACGGCGATTATTTTGCCTGTATACCCGCTTTTTAGGAGGCTTGTTATTATTGCTCCGCCCATCATTCCTGCGCCTATCACGGCGATTTTATCATTCATGAGACAGTCACTCTTTGCTTTAACTACATTGTATCTGCTCTTAACTTTTATTGTCTAACTTTCGCTTCTCCATCCAAAAACCAGTTAAATAAGAATCTGCCCTAGTCTAGGGTTGAGGGCGGTAGGTAGGAACTTGAAAAAGTGGTTAGCTGTTTTACTGGTTGTCTTGTTGGCGGCGTCCACAACTACCGTTATCGCCACATATTATTTGGCTGCAAAAAGTGAAGCGGATTGCTATGTGGGTGTTAGCTTCTGTGGAGATACTGTGGCGGAGGCGAAGTTGTTTATTGACAGGGTTAAGAGTTACACGAACTTGTTTGTTTTACAGTCAGGTCCAGTAAGCAAGAATGAGACTGCTGCAACCGAAATTTGCGATTACGCGGTTGACGCTGGGCTGAGTATAATCGTGTTTTTTGGTGACCTCACGCCGAGCATCTCCGAGGAAAATGGTTTGCTTTGGCGTTTGTCTTGGCTTAATACAACCCAACAGCGGTGGGGAGAAAGTTTTCTCGGCGTGTACTATTATGATGAGCCTGGTGGAATACAGCTTGACTGTAACTGGACTGAACATAACATAATGAGTTGGAACGTTACGTATGATGAACGAGCTTATGATGAGATAGCGAACCTGATTAGTTTGGGTTTTCAGAGAGACGAGGGCTTCGAAGTGGCTAAAGAGGGTTCGCCTAACCTTTTCGTTTCTGATTACGCGCTTTACTGGTGGGATTACTTACTGGGTTATGATGTGGTGCTTGCCCAAGTCGGCTGGAACCACAGCATAGCTCAAGACATTGCGTTAGTGCGTGGCGCGGCGAGATTGCAAGACAAAAGTTGGGGGGCAATCGTTACGTGGAAGTACAGTGAATGGCCTTACTTGGACAGTGGCGACGCAATATACGAGCAGATGTGCACCGTCTACAAAGCTGGAGCTAAATACGTTGTGCTCTTTAACCATCCAACTATTGAAGGCAACGATTACGGCGTCATGCAGGACGAGCATTTTGACGCGTTAGAGCGCTTCTGGAATAAGGCAGTGCGAAACCCTTGGGTATTTCACGGCGGCGTAGACGCGGAAGCCGTTTTGGTTTTGCCTAGAAACTACGGGTGGGGCATGCGGCATCCAGAAGACAGAATATGGGGGTGGTGGGGACCCGACGAGAAGTCACCTCAAATCTGGAATATTTCCCGCCAACTCCTTGACCAGTACGGCACAAGCCTAGACATGGTCTACGACGACTCCGCTTTCCCAGCTGAAGGTGTCTACAAGACGGTTTATTACTGGAACCAAACCGTGAACTTCGACTGAGACAGGGTGGCGTTTAAGCGGTTGCCACCGCTTTTTGCAGTAGTTTCTGCAGGGTCATGGCGGGCGCGTCGGTTCTTATGCCTCGCGTGTTGAAGTGTGTTTGGACTGCTTGGAACCCGTTGTCGCGGAGGCTTTGAAGCATGGTGGAAACGGATGGCACGGCAGAGGATAGTTTATCGCTGATTTGGTCGATTACGTAATATGTTGTTGGTGCTTCGGACTCGCTTTTTGCCAGAGACAGGAGTTTGGTGATTTTTCTGCTGTTTCGTAATGGTGTGCGCCTGTTTTCCTCAGCTAGGGCGTCGCAGAACTGGATATCAAAGATTTTTTCCAGCCACAAGGGTCCAGCCCAACTCATTTTGCTACCACACTCGGGGCATTTCTCGAAAAACCGCGGAGAAACCGCGTTTGCCGTTTCTCTATGGAAACAGTTGAAGCAGTGCAGCACGTAGCCGAGGCTTTTGATGCTGGCGTCTGCTTTTTTTGCGCCGTAGCCTATTTGCGCGTAAACTCGGATGTAATGGTCTGAGGAGTGGCTGAAGAGTATACGGACACCGATTTCCTGTTTCGCGGCGACTGTGGCTATATATCCCGCTAGGAGCCTGAGCGCCAGCTCCTGGCAATATTCGGTGCGCAATGGTTTTCCGCCGTACTTTCGAATGCAAGCTTTCGCGTGAACTCCGCATAGTGGTGCAAGGTCGGTTGCAGTTGCGGCTAAGAGTCCCTTGTTGCGGAGTGCTCGGAATGCTGAGTCCAAGTATGGCACGGGTGTACCGAACGGGTCAACGTCTACTATGTCGAATCTCATGTGGGGGGCGCCGTGGCAGCTTAACAAGCAGTTCGCGTCCTTATGATTCACCTCAACAAGGTCTTGCAGCCTGTTCAAGTGCACGTTGTGGCCTGCGAGTTTGAAGGAGCGTTCGTTGATGTCACTGACCACTACTTTTTTAACGCCGCGGATTTCAGCTGCGTAGCGGACGCCTCTGATTCCCGAGCCAGTTAACGCGTCACAAATCGAAATTTCCCTGTCTAAGAGCCGCTGGTAAGCTTGAAAAGCTAAGACGGATACGTCGCGGTTCAGTTCCATAACTGGATTGTAGAATACGGGTGCTTTAGACGGCGCGTAATCGCAAGGCTGCTTCTTGTAGGCTTCAAGCTTCGGAACCAACGCTTTCACTTTGCCTTCGCTGATTGTTTCGCTTGGAAACTCTGCTGTAAAGTCTGGTTCTGACATAGTACCGTGCCTTAGTTTTCGTGGGTTATGAGAAGAAATTTATTTGCATATTAGACTTCTGGTCTATAGGAAATGTTGTAATGCAGAAACGCGTGCTGCTTTTAACGGGAAACCCCGGAGTTGGGAAAACAACTGTGCTGATGAAAACGGTCAGCGTGTTGAAAGAAAAAGGCTGTTGTGTCGGTGGCATGATAAGTTTTGAAGCACGCGAAGGCGGAACACGCGTAGGCTTCGAGATTATGGATCTGAACAGCGGCAGATATGGATGGCTGGCACATATAAACCAAAAAAGCGGTCCACACATCGGAAAATACCGTGTTAACAAGGAAGACCTCGATTTTATTGGTGCTAAAGCTATTGAAGGCGCCGTGGAAAAGTGCGCCATTATCGCTATAGACGAAATTGGACCCATGGAGATAGTTTCGGAAAAGTTCAAGGAAGCCACACGGAAAGCATTGGAAGGCAGCAAGCCCGTTGTAGCGGTTGTCCACTGGAAGGCACACGACAAGCTAATAAACGAAGCAAAAAGCCGCCACGACTCAGAAACCTTCACAGTCACACAAGAAAACAGGGACAAACTACCCGAAATAATAGCTCAAAAAACACTTCAGGTTCTCAAGTAAGCAAACACGGTAACTACCTCAAAGGACAAGAAAACGAGGAAAGTGTCTATGAAAACACTGATTAGTGAACTCCTCTGTTAGCCATTATCTGAGAAACAAAAAGAAGGAAGAGATTCCAAGGGTAGCAAGTTGTTGAAAAGCATAGGTAATATACTTTAACTCATACTCTACAGACATCGGTAAACATAAACAGGCGCAGTCAAGAAAGTTTGACTAACTCGAATTTTCGTTTGGTCAAGAAACCTTGACAAAAACCCTTTAATCACGGAAACAACTCAATGTTAGTAAGGGAAGTAATGCCCATGAGGAAAGCGTTCCCAGCAGCTTTCATCTTAGTGCTTCTATTCTCAGTTTTAGCTGGAACACAGCTTGTTAACTTGGGAAAAGCAAATCCATATCATTTTAGATTGATGGAAGAAGTGCCCCCTGACGCTGACACTGAACCACCCACAATTTCAATATTAACGCCAGAGAATAACACCATATATGCTTCACATAAGTTACTCCTTTCCCTTAATGTAAATGTAAAATATTCTGGCAGTGCTAAAGCTCTCTTCTTCTGGAAAATTTACTGTGAAGCAGACTGGCAGAGTGGTTCCATTTTGATTTATGAATTCATTCCAGAAACAGGCATGTCAACTATTTCTGAATTCAACAGCACTATCAACCTTACAGGAATACCTATGGGAAACCATACGTTAGTAGTTTACGCGATTGAAGGCGGTCGCTATGAAGAGCCAGAGCCGGGCAGCGCAGGTTTTACAACACTTTACTATCCTTTTAAAATAACTGGTTCTTCGTCAGTTAGCTTCACCATCGACACTACTACTCCAGAAGTCACGGTTCTTTCGCCTGAAAACAAAGTCTATGACGCGGCTGATGTTTCATTAAAGTTCACGGTAGATGACCCTGCTTCACAGTTTTCATATGTCTTGGATGGGCAAGAGAGCGTGGCAATCGACGGAAACATCACTCTGTCTGGGTTATCTAACGGAGAGCATAACGTAACAGTGTATGCTCAAGACGTTGCTGGAAACGTTGGTACCTCAGAGACAATAAAATTCAGTGTGGAAGTGCCTTTTACAACAATCTTGGTCATGGCTCCAATAGTGTCAGTAGTATTTGTAGGTATAGGTCTGCTTATTTACTTCAAGAAACGCAAACACTAGACATGATACTTGTGTGTGTTTTTTCGTGTTTTAGAGAAGGTTCGCAGAAGCGTAGGAGAAAATAGCCCACCCCGCAACCTCTTCAGGACTATACATAGTTCCTTTAAATAAGGGGGGCTATAGTCTTTCCGAGCATTAGAGTTCACACTAGTTTTATCAGTTAAGGTTGTGCATTACATTATGGTGTTGTTATGATAACTATTGTTGGTGCTGGAAAAGTTGGTGCTTCTGCAGCCTTCGAGATTTTGAGGTACCGAATAAGCGATGTTACGCTCATTGATATTGCTGAGGACTTGGCGAAAGGCGAAGCATTGGATATGATGCAAGCTGCTCCAGCCATCGAGTTTGACGGAAAAATCCGCGGAACCAACGACTACAGCGAAATGGAAGGCAGCGAACTCGTCATCGTAATCGCTGGTCAAGGACGAAAACCCGGCATGACACGTATCGACCTCATGAACAACAACGCCAAAATCATCCGAAGCATAGTCAAACAAGTCGCCAAACATGCCCCAGACTCCAAACTCATGATCGTCACAAACCCCGTTGACATCATGACCTACATAGCCCGCAAAGAATCAGGACTACCCCCAAACCACGTTTTCGGCATGGGCAACATCCTCGACACGCTAAGATTCCGCAGCTACATCGCACAAGAACTCAACGTATCCAGACAAGACGTAAACGCACTCGTAATCGGCGAACACGGCGACAGCATGGTCCCACTCGTCGAATACGCAAGCGTCACCGGCATCCCAATCACCACCCTACTCACCAAACAACAAATCGACAAAGTCGTCCAACGAACCATCAATTCAGGCGCAGATGTCATAAAACTCAAAGGCGCCACAATATACGCACCAGCCGCAGTAATTGCACTAATGGCAGACGCCGTGATCCAAGGAAGAAACCGCGTCCTCAGCGTCTCCACCTGTCCTAGTGGAGAATACGGATGCTCAGACTACTCAATAGGAGTCCCAGTAGTCCTAGGAAAAAACGGTGTAGAAAGAATCATAGACCTCAAACTCACACCCGAATCAAAACAACGCTTCGAAAAATCCATCACAAAAATCAAAACCGCAGTCGCACAACTAAAAAAATAAACCTCCACAAAAACAAAAAACCTCTCCCAAACAGACACGCCTCCAAACTTTTATAGCCAACAACCCCAATAGCTCACTTTCGAGGCACAACCTATGCTGGTTGCTGGAGTTGACGAAGCAGGTCGCGGTTGCATAATCGGTCCACTAGTTGTAGCTGGAGTCTTGGTGAAAGAGGAAAACCTGCTTATTCTACGCCAGTTAGGCGTAAAAGACTCAAAACTTCTCTCACCAAAAAAACGCGAAGCCCTCTTCAACGAAATCAAAAGCTTAGCCGAAAACTACCACGTCATAAAGCTTCTACCCAGCGAAATCGACCATGCTGTAGAATGCCAGGTAAAGCTGCATAAACTGAACAGACTAGAAGCCAAAACCATGACCCTAATAATAAACATCCTAAAACCAAACGAAGCATACTTAGACGCTGCAGACGTACTCGAAGAACGCTTCACGCAACACGTCCAAGAAGGCTTAATAGTAAAAGCAAAAATCACTTCCAAACATAAAGCTGACAAAATTTACCCTGTTGTCTCTGCCGCTTCTATAATAGCGAAGGTCGAACGCGACAAGGAAATTGAGGCGTTACAAAAAGTTTACGGCGACTTCGGTAGCGGATACCCAGCAGACAAAAAAACCCTGCAGTTCCTGAAACAGTGGATGCAAACACGTTCGGACTACCCCAGTTGCGTGAGGAAATCGTGGAAAACTGCGAAACAATTCAAAAACGAAAAAGGCACCGTGCAGAAAAAGCTAATCTAAGCAGTAACCAGCTCTTCTGAAGTGTGCAGTGAGGCTAATTCGTCCAGGCAAATACAGGAAACTGCCTTCTCAGAGAACTTGGGTTTCTCAGTAATCAAAACTGGATGTGCATGAATCACATTACACAAGCTTATGATTTCCTCAATTCGCTTATCCAAACATCGCTCATCTCTCGCAGCAACACTACCCACAATAACAAGCTTGCTTTTCGGAATATTCATAATAAAATCGAAAGGTGCCCTGTAAACAGGAGAAATATCGCAGAAAGCAAACTTTTTCAAAACCTTTTGAAGAATAACCTTCCGAATAAACGCGTGACGCGCTTTCATGAGAAGACACTGCTGCTGCTTCCGCTTTCTTTCAAGAATGTTTATCGGCTTAGCTACTGGAACCCCCAAAGTTTCAGCTAACTTGTATGCCGACTTCACAGAAGCTTTTGCCATACCCCGCTCATAACCGTAAAGAGTCCTACGAGAAACCCCAATCATAACCGCGAGCTTACCCATAGAAAGACCCAACTCTTTTCTTCGCCTCTCCACAAGCTCCCCGTCAACTTCAACGGAGTAACCGCCTGGTCCCGCATAAATTAGCGGATTCGCCGTTTTAAGCGCTATATTCCGAATAGTTTTCTCAGTTACCACAAAAATCCCGTTTCGCGAATAAACGGTATCATCTTCCAATGGTCTACCATGCGCCTGCTGACTAATCAGCAACGAAGCCGAAGAAACCCTGTCGGCAATAACTTTTAACTCGCGAGCATTATGATGCGAAAAAGTATCGACATCAGAAGTTACTTTAACTAAAACAGCCGTGTCATTCTTTCTTGCTGCAAAATCAAAGCAGCTTTGACGTGAACAACATACTTGGGAAACCTGAAAACCTGATTCTGTCAACGCGACCCCAAGGTGGACCACGTTCTCCATTTCCCAGTGGTTCAACGGCTGTCACTACCTATTATCCACAGCGATGAAAAATATAAACAATGCTCTCCAAGCTTTACCATGCATGGCTTCTTTTTCGTCGTAAGCTACAGAAACCGCTAAAAAAAGAGGAGAGGTAGGGATTGAACCCTTACGGAGCTGCGTCAACTGTTAGTGCAGGAGCTGGGAAAAGCACGTATTCGCCTCGGGAATAGTTTAGACCGAACAAGTATTGAGCTTTCCATATTCCATTGCAGTATCTGCCCCAGAAGAATTCGCCATCGTAGAATCCAGCGAAGACGCCTTTACCGTATATCCCCCAACAGCGATTACCTAAATTGTCGGTGCCTACGAACCTACCGTTGCCGTAGGCTCCCCACATAACGTGCACGCCGTTGCCCGTATACAATATAAATCTGCTCCTTACAGGACAGATGCTGCTTTCCGCTTCTTCAAATGATTCAGGCGTTAATTCCTTCAGTTGCTCCGTATCTTCTGCTTGTTCAGGCGAAATCACAATGCCATCGTCAAAGATTATACTTTCGTCAACTGTAACGCTTTCATCAGGGTTTATCTTCTCTGCCGCTTCCAAATTGTTTGCCTCAATATCAGACGTGTTCGCAACAAAAGTCGCAGCCATCGCCAAATTCACCGCTAGGACCACCAGTATTAACGCAGCGACCGCAGCCATTGACACTTTAATTTTTTTATGCATTTTTATCCTCAAAACCCAGTTGTCACAGCGGTACTTTAGGAAACCCGTGAAAAAACGTGAAAAAACTCTTCCAAATCCGAAATAAACCTCAATTTAAGCTTAAAAAAGCGTGGGTTACACCCTAACTTTTCATGTACTTCTTTCGAACTGAAACTATATTCTGCCTCCTAGACTTCTTTATGTTGACTATTTCCATTTTCTCCAGCCTTTTCAGAAGACGCCATGTCGTCGTTCTCGGAAGATTCAGTTTTTCGTAAAGCTCCGCCTCAAAAGCAGTTCCATGTTTTTCAGCGAGAAACCGTATCACCTGCGCTTCCTCCGGCCGCAAGTGCTTCTCCTTTTCAAACAACTTATCGACGTCTACCTCATCCACGTGCTCTTTTGGTTGCGACGGCGTTTTTTTACGCCTCACAAACCAGATGACGAACGCTAACGAGGCTATTGTCGGGAAGGATGTTATGGCTATGAGCTGCCACGTTTCAATATTTTGGCTCTGGTTGTAGAGACCGTGCTCGGGGATGTAAGAGATTTCTATGTTTCCAGGGGGCATAACTAGAGTAACTTGTCCGTTCGAGCTTTCAATAAATTCGGGTACGTTGTTGAGGCTTATGATTGAAGAATCTTCTGGCAGTTTAACAGTGGTGTTCGTAGACACTTCTGTTTTAAGAGTCCAGTATTTACCTGTTTTTGAGGTTAAGTCTGGGGTGAAATATGAAATTTTAATTTGGCTAGCACCAAGACTGTTAATGAAGGCTTCATCACTAGTTATCTTATAGTCTACTGGAAGGTTCTGTTCGTCAACAATAATAATTTCGTCACGGGTTTCACCCAGTAAGGTAGCATTGATTGAGGGGAAAGTTTGGTTAATCTCTAATTCGTGGTTAACCCAGACATAACCGTCAAGATACACCGTAAACGTTAATGCTTCTGATGTTACGGGATTGTTTGCCAAGGCTAAGGGGGAAAGCTGTGAAGCTATTAACAAGAGCAACGCTCCCAAAATCGCTCCTGTACCTTTACCCGACCACGTCATTTTGTCTGCAAACGCCCGATTATATTATCTAAACTGGTTACGATACTTTTTTTGTCAAGTAAGATTGTTTTTTGCGGATTTGAGTCTTTAGGGAGACGCCACAGAAGCCTTATTTGATGAAGTGTCAACTGAAGACGCTATGGGAGTAAGGTATTCAACCGCTTCGTCTTCGCTTACTTTGGAGTTTGCAAGCTCGGTAAGTGTTTCGTTAATCAGTTGGTCTTCCAAATATTCTTTGGCTTTCTCAAGGCTGGTTTCAGCATTGTTTACAGCAGCAAGTGAAGCCTCATTTGAGAGTGCTTCCGCAGTTTCTTTTATTGTATCAAGCCGCTCTTGTGTTTTATTTATGTAAGCTGCTATTCTTTGAATTTTCAAGTCAACAGCAATATCGTTGACAATGTTCAGTATTCGGACGCTGAGGGTTTTTGCTTCAGCGAGATTCTCTGCGGCTGCTTCAAAGCGTTTTTGTTCTACGTTGTTTGTTGCCTTTTCTAGCAGGTTCTTGATTGTTTGAATTCTATCCTCAAGAAGGGTAGTATTATACCCCGCAGAAGCAGCAAAACAGGTTATGTTTTCTATTCTCTCTAACTGTTCGCAATACCTGCTTATGGCACTTCTTAACTGAACAGTCCTTTCAAGGCTGATTTCTGTCTCGGTTTGCTGCCAGGGAAAGGCTGCGTCAACGATGGTTAATGCTTCTTTCAACTTTTGGAAGGCTGAGATGATTTTCTCGTTTGCTTCAGAATAATTGCCTTCTTGCGATAAGCTTTCGGATTCTTCTGCGAGAACAAGTGCCTGATTGTATTTGTCTAGGCTTGCTTGCGGCACGGTTTCCCCGTTTGCTTCGAGTTGGCGGAAAACGCTGGATACAGTGTCGTTTGCGTTTTGGAAAAGTGAAAACAAATCGTGGGTTTTTTCTGATGGGGTTTGTTGAAGTGAGGCTTGGGTGGAAGCCAGCACGAAAGCGGATAGAGTGACCACTATTAAAGTTAAGGTGACAAGCCATTTGAGTGCAGGTTTTAGATGCATGATGGTCTAATCCACATATAGACGTATGGTGTGGAGATATATGAGGAAACCCCTGAAAAAAAGTGAAAACGCTGTTTAAATTATTGATAGACCACTTTGCAACCTTACTTTTAAGAACTTAGTTTGGATTTGAACTTGCGACTGGTTGAGTTGTTCACTCGTTACCCCGCTTTTTTATGTTCTCAAGTCTATCTGTGCAGCGCTTCACAAGTTGTTTTACTGCGAGGGCTCCGCAGCTTGGACAATTACTCAATTTTTCGTCATAAATCGTGCGACAATAAGGACAGCGACGAAGCTTCACCGTAACTTCTCTTTCCGCCGTAATCTCTGAGGTAATCGTTTCCTCTACTTCTTCTTTCTCAGGTTTTCCGCGTTGTTTCAGATTGTCCAGAAACAGTTTTCTCCAAAACTCTGGCTTGTGCTTTACCTCTAAGAATTCCTCTCCGCCATTGCTCCCAGCTTTTTTCAACACGGCCCATTGCATTTTCTCGGTCAATACACTGTGATATAGATGCCATTTAGCTCCACACGTGAAGCATGTTGCGGTGTCTAAGGCGTTCCAATTATCTCTGTGTCCCTGCACAGTCTTTTCCAAGCAAAAAGGGCAACGTGGGAAGTATTTCGCGACCTCGTCTTTTATGGCGTTTTCTCCCCACCATTCCGGCACATAATTCACCAATTACCGCTTGTAGACATCAAATTTAAAATTTTTCTCGCGCTTAATTATCTATAAGCGATCATAGGTACTTTTACGTTTTTATTTTTGGGCTACTATCATGGCGTGTGCCTTGTCGTAGGGTTCCAACTGCACGATTTCTTTGACTTTGAAGCCTCTTTTTTTCAGGACTTGGGCTTCTTGCTTGTAGACTACCTGCGGGTCTTTGGTTACGTCTATGCTTTGAGCTTTTACAGCCAGCATGGCCCAACCTGAGGGTTTGAGTAAAACATCGGCGTTGTCCGCTAGAAGCTTGGCTTGTTCAGGCTGTGCAACGTCACAGTAAATGCAGTCCACTTTTCCAGGGATAAACATGGCGTATTTTTCTGGGAAACGGGCGTCTTCAAGAAACGGTGACATGTTTAGCCTGTGCGCTGCGACGTTGTTGACTAGTTCTCTTAGGGATCGTGAAGCGAATTCCACACAGTAAACGTGGCCTTCTTCGCCGACTATGTCTGAGACATGGCTGGGGGTGGTTCCGGACGCGGCGCCCAAGTAGAGGACGCGGCTGCCCCGTGTTATGGGTACTATTTGCACGCCCTTGATTATTGCTGCTGCAAGTTTGCTTCTGAACGCGTCCCAAACGCGGTACTCCACTTTTTTGAAGCGGATGAGCCTCTCGCCGTAAACGGTTCTGCCCGGAGTCAAGTTCCGCGTGGCTAACCGCTGCTGCGCGTCCTCGAGAAAAGCATGGTAGATTTCAGGGAACTGGGGGTGCGGTTTAACCTTAGCGTGCACGCCGGTTCTTTCTCCACTTCTTATCTCGCCGCCGTTGATCCCGCCCTCTCGGTCTCTGCTCTCTTCGTTCTTGACTTTCAGGTCTCATAGGCTTTTCTTTCGGTGGAGGCGGCTCCTTGTACTTCTCCCGAATCTCCTCTATTCTCTTGTCTATATCCGCCTTTAATAAATCGCCAACGTATCTGCCTCCGAAAGCGTCGGAACGCGCGGCAATGGCTAGTTTTCCAGCTATTACTCTGGCGATTTTTCCTCTCTGCCATCGTTTGGCGTCATGCAACAGTGCGTGTTGGAAGATTAAGCCGTGTTTAGGTGGTCGCGCTCCAGTTTTCAACGAGCGGAACAGAGCTTTTTCGGCGCCTAGAACTTGAATTGTGCTGGCTGGTTTCATGGCCAGATTCTGTAGACTGCCGGCTATAGCGATTAAGCGTGCGCCTAGAAGCGCGCCAGCTACTGTTTTGGTATTGGGGGCTACTTCCTCCATGGTTGTGTTCACGTAGTTTTCCATGTTTTTCCGCAGTTCATACATTTCCAGCACATTTTTGCCTAAGGCTTGAATTTCCGATAGGTCTTGTTCCGCCATGTCTGCGCCCATGGACTTTTCAGCCACCATCGCAATGTTTTCTGCTCTGTCTTTCGGAATAGACTCTTTCTCGAGGCCTTCAACCGAAAAGTTATCTTTGTCACCTAAGTTCATGACGAGACGCGCATAAGTTTCATGCTTCTCAACTAAACGGTCAAGCTCTGGAAAGTGAACCCCGTACCACTCTCTGAGGCGACCCATAAACAGGTTCACAGTCCTGTCCAAGTCATCAAGAGTCTGAATACCCTGAGCAATCACCAAATCTCTCTTTTCAGCAGCGCCCTTAACCCGCAGTTTGGCAAGTTCCATGCTGACATTACGGTTCCACACGCTCAGCTCTTTTGCATCCTCTGCGAAGCCTGTTTCAACCGCGATTTGCTCCATGCGAGCGCGGAGAGCTTCAGCCTCGGCTGGCTTCACAGCTTCCGTTTTGACGTTCAAGCTTTTTTGTGCTTCGCCAGTTACATTTGCGTTTTCGAAAACAAAAGTGTCGTAACCAGCCTTCTGAAGCATGCTAACCAAAGATGCGGTTTCATCGGAGATTTTTCCTTCTTCAGCCTTCAACAGTTTTTTGGCTGCTGCCTGCGGCTTCTTCGGAACCAACACTTTCTCCACTAAGCTGCCTTGCTCGTTGAAGGCCGCAACTCCGAAAGTAAATTGAATTATCACTGCTCTCATGGTTTTGAACCCCGTTACAAGCTAACTATTGCATGTGTCTGTCTTAATAAATAGTTGTTGCTGACGTGTAGGAGAGAGTTGAAGTAGATTGGAATTTTAGTCCCTTGTAACCTCTTAACGTAAGAGAGTTTATACCGTCTGATTTAATTATCTTATTTCATCTAGAGGTAAATGTAGTTATAGAGATTTACGGAAGGTGTAGAGAATAGGCTTGCTAAAGAATGCTCTGCAAAAGATTCGCAATAGTGCTCCACGACTGGATTTTTACAAGTATAAGCATGAAGATTGCGCCAATTTTGACAATGGAAAATGCAAAGCAGCTCATTTCACTAATTTAAACCCTAAAGAAACAGCTTGTCCACATTTTAAACCCAAACAGAAGGCAGAATAAGCTCAAGCTTGAACCGCCTGACAGAGAAGTTTAACACATTTACCCTTTTCTCCATTGTCTCCACTTTGACCATAATTTAATGTAAACCGCAAATACAATGATTAAAACCACAAATCCGATTATTATCTCCAAATGGTTCTCTTGAATGATCCCTTCCAAGAACCATCGCAGACCATAAAGAAGAAAGAAAGAAAAAATGACAACCAACATGAAACCACCCCAGCTTCTCCAGAAGGGCACTCTCCTCTGATTTGACAGATTAACACACACTCCGAACTCTGATTAGCACTCATTTCATATTTGGTTTTTTCTATTAGAGCTTAACAAAAACGAGAAATGATTACGAGAGGCTCTAAAACGTACCGTGATACCTTACCGCGCGGTTAAGTTCCAAATTTTGGAAGGCTAGGCAGGTCAATATGCAACTTCGTCTTCTACTATTGTGTTGATTAAACCCATTTCAACTTTATCTTCATTTTCATCTGACTTTTCAGCTAAAACGTAATCGTGATTTTTTCTTTTAATCACTGCTTTACTGCATGCTTGCCTTTCCCCTACGACATAGAGGACCCAACCCAATAGGATAAGAGGGGCAACAACAGGAAAAAGCAATATCCTGAGACCACGTATTCTCAAAGCATCCACCAACAAATCCTTACCCCTCTCTCAATAAAAGAAATTTATGAATTACAGATACTGAAATTCCTGCTAAGGATTTTCAGGTGTAGTTAAATAACAAGGCATAGTATGATTTTTCAGGTGAAGAAGATGGTTACCAGAGGTCAACGTAGACTGGGAAGAACGATAAGAACTCTTGAAAACAGCGTTGAATTTAGTCCCAAGGAAAACAAGGCACGGGAATCGGAGAGGAAATATAAGGAAAGAATTGAGCAGAGTTTTGAAGATTCACCTGTTCAGGATTTGCGTCAATTAGCCAACAAAAGAAAAACAGATACACGTCAATGAATAAGATACAGTCCCAAAACGAGTATCAACCACTTTCGGAGAATTCATGTAGGCAGTATACGCTTAAACGGTTTTTAGAATCATCTGGTTAATGCTCAGCAATGACGTGTGATTGATTAGGTAAGACTGGTTTGGGTAAATTTAAGATCAAATCAAGAATCCTTAATGAAGTCCTGATCGAGGCTGAAGTTATTAACGAAAGTTGAATTGAGATTGAAGAAAAAAGATTGTAGAGTTTATTCAAATAGTCACGTTTCTATGGAACTTCGGTACCTCTTAGGTAATGTCAAATTCGGGAACAGTGTTTTTTAGAATTTTTTTCACAATAAGTTTAGTGATGCTCAGTTATTTGTTTCCAATTGGCTTTGAAGAGCATCGTTGGAGGTCCGTTAAATCAAAGATTTATTCTTATTGAGGTCAATATAAACATCCCAGCAATTCAATTTGGTGTATATGTGTAGTTCAACTAGATAGTTAAACTTATAAGGTTTATCTGCATTAAATGTAACTGAATGTAGGCGTTAATTATACGAGGCGAAAATAAAAATGAAGAAAACTCGTATAGCTATATACGCGCTGTTGCTTTTGCTTTTTGTCATGCTATTTGGGAATGGATTATTGATGATTACGTCAGGCATTACGCTTACTACGCTGACAGCGGAGCTTATTACGGTATTAAGGATTATGCGATGTACACGCATGGCGGTTATAAGCACTATTTTACAATGATGTGGACTTGCAGCAATGCAGATTTATTCTGGGATTCAGGCTCCGAGTACGGCTATTGGGACACGGAGCATGGGACAGGAAAGGTGGGGATGCCTTACGCGTGGACGCAAACTACAGGTTTAGACAAAACAGGTTATGATCTTCCTATTAGTGCCAGTAGCTTTTGTTACATAGGCTTTGAAAACCAGTCAAAGATGGTCACAGCCTCCTTCGAGGACAGTCAGACGCGTGATTATGGAGATTGGATACGAAGCTTCTATTATTATGCGGTGACTAAGCAGTATACAATAAGATATTCGCTTGACCGTGCAACGCGGGATATGGATGTTGGAATGGACTATTTCTATTCTGAAGGTAACGATCTCTATCATGGTTGGGAAGAAGAGGCGCAAGGACAAATGTGGAAATGTCGTATGCGTGTCTATGGTGATGGGTACAACGTCTTAGGAGTGGTTTAATAGTGAAGATTGCTAAGAAAAGCTTGTTTTCTGCTCTGGCTCTGATATTGGTCTTTTCTTTCTCGCTTGTACATATGCCTGTTGCCGTCTCGGAGGAGTTAAGTGTAAAAGTAGAAAATGAAGCCCTTTCTGTTATTGCGGACGTTATAGGACTTGACTTGAATAGTTATAGCGTGGAACTCCATAACCACAACTTCAATGATTTTGATGGCGATGACGAGCTCGTTGAGGAAGATGTGGCTTACACTTTGGAAACTGCTGAAAGCAAAATAATGGTAGTGTGTACATTCATAAATCAAGTGCTGACTCACTGGGACTTAGTTCCGCTTGATTCTTCGTCACCCTCCTTGCTTTACGCTGAGCCGTTACCAACCAGCACACTTGAGGTAGTCAAAGGCGTTTTGCAAAATTACCAAGAATATTCAAAATCTTCAATAATTCCGAAAGCACTCAGTACTCTAGACGGTGTCACCGAAATAAAGACGATGAATGTTACGAAGGGTGACCTGAAAATGCGAATAGTAGATAATTGTATTGATTGGGTGCGCACAATTAACGGTCTTGATTTTCCAACAGGACTTAGCGTTAGCTTTAACAACGGCATCGTTTATGGGTTGAGTGATGAATCGAGCTTTTACCATATAGGCAGTGCAGACGTTAATATATCGCGAGAAGACGCTGTGCGCATTGCTTTGGAGAAAGCAAAAACCTTTACTGCAGTTGAAATTTGGCTTGGGGATCATGACGAGATATTTCCATTCAGTGTGAAGGAAGAGCCATCAACAGTGATGCTGCAGGTTGGAACAACGGATCGCACGAGTTATCCTTACTGGTATGTTTGGTTTGCTGCTGATCCTGAGGTGTATAGCGTTACTGGTGTTGCGGTGTACATGCGGGCTGACACAGGCGAAATCACCAACAGCTATACGACTAGCCCTGGTGGAGTTATTTCGGAGCCGGATGTGACTCCACTTCCCACTTCTGACGCTTCGGCTTCACCTGATACACAACCTGAAGGCGACCCAAATCAGCCAATCGCTGCTTACATTATAGCCGGGGCAGCCGCAACCGCGATAACAGTTGCCATAGCCACAGTAGCCCTGAAGAAAAAAAGCAAATAGCACTTTTCTCCCTTCTTTTTTATTAGAACATTTTTATATAAGAAAATTCTACAGCTATCCTCTATTAAATTCTAATTCTCGGTTCGTATGCGCTCTAAAAGAAAACAGCCAAGCCCCACGCAAGCTACATTATAGAAAACGTTTCTGATAGGCTGCGGCGGTGGAATAGTTAACCTTTAAACTGTTGCTTGCTTATAAGGTACTGCAATTTGAGAGGAGAAAGCATAGTGGTAAATCTTCCGCGGCGTGCGCGTGGCGTTAAGGTGTTGAAAGCTGTTTCTTCACCTATCAGGCTGCAAATTTTGAACTTGGTTTTCGACAACGGTTCCCTTTCCTATACTGAGTTGATGAACTTGCTGAAGATGAATCCCAGCAGGGACGCTGGCAGGTTCGCTTACCATCTCAAATTCTTGCTTAAAGCAGATTTGCTTGAAGCCGACACTGACACTAAAAAGTACATTTTAACCGACTTGGGCAAAATGGTGCTTGACGTTGCAGACCGCGTTGAAAAGAAAGCTGACAAACCTCGCGGAATGCTGGTGCGCACGTCGCATTTCACGTTGGAAGAGTTTGATGCGAACAAGATTGCTAACTCGCTCATAAAAGAGGCGAAAGTGCCCCCTGACCTTGCCAAGAAAGCCGCCAAGGAAACGGAGAAACGCCTGCGCAAGTCGAAAACGAAGTATTTGACTGCACCACTAATCAGGGAAGTCGTGAACGCAATTCTGGTTGAGAAAGGCTTTGAAGATTACCGCCACAAACTTACGCGGTTGGGTATGCCTGTCCACGAAGTTACTAGTCTTGTTAGTACTAAAGACACTGCTCAAGATTCAGAGGCTGCTCTTTCTAAGGCGGGAAAAACAGTGCTCAGCGAATATACACTTCTAAACGTTTTTCCAAGAGACATCGCGGACGCCCACGTTTCCGGTGCCATTAACGTGAAGGACTTAGGAACCTGGATTTTGAAGCCAAACGAAGTTATGCATGACCTGCGGTATTTCTTGCAACATGGACTTAAACGGGCTAATTCGTTTCAACTATCAGAAGAGCCTCCTAAAACTTTCGAATATGCCTTATCGATTGTCTTTAATGTTCTTTTACACACAAGCAGGGAAACAGATGAAATGCAAACCTGCGATTACTTCAACGTTTTCCTCGCGCCCTTCGTGAAAGGCATTGACGCTACAGCAGTGAAGGAAACCTTGCGGCTTTTCCTTTTGAATGTAAACCAACACGCGAACGCGACGCTGGGGCTGGAGCTTTCAACTCCAAAATTCGTGGCGGGAAAAGCAGCGGTTGGACCCAACGGGAAAACAAGCGGTAAATACAGCGACTTTGCTGAAGAAAGTCAACTGTTAGCGTCGCTTACCATCGAAGTTTTAGCGGAAGAAAGCGCTGCAAAGCCGTTGCTTAATCCCCAAATTGTTCTAAAAATCAGCAAAGAATCATTAGCGGATGAAAACACAAAGGCGATTCTCTTAAAGGCCCATCGTTTAGCGACGGAACGGGGCACCATATACTTCGCCAGTACACTGCAAAAAGGAGCAAACCCCGCGGTTTTCTCTGCTTCAGGATGCAAGCTTGAGGCAGACTTGACAGGCGACTGGGAAACGGATACCCTAAGAACAGGATGCCTCGGCGTGGTAACAATTAACCTTCCCCGAATTGTCCGAGAGAGCGAGAAGGACACAAACAAGTTTTTTGAAATTTTGAAGGAACTATTTGAACTGGCAGCTCGCGCCTTGAAAATCAAGTATCGCGCGCTCAGGCAATACGGTAAATACTCGCTTCCGTTCATGGCACAAAAGTCAAATGGTGACACTTATTTCAGGCTTGAGAACTGTTCTCGCATAATCAATTTTGCTGGGTTCAAGGAGGCTGTTGAAAGCTTTTGCGGAAAAGACATGAGCCACGAAGAAACCGTCAAGTTCGCAGAAGAGCTTGTTCAAAACCTACTAGTTTTCAAGCGTAAACTCAGTAGAAGGTACGGTAAACGTTTGTTCCCCACCATGCTGTGCAGCATTGAATCGTCTATGCGGCTGGCGCAATTAGACATTGAAAAGTACGGGGTTGCTAAAGTCAAGTTTTCAGGGACAAGAGAGCAGCCTTTCTATTCAACTACTAGCCGGTTACGTCTTCAACTCGGTGATTTACCCTATGTTTCCTCTGGACAGCTGGAGCTTGAGCAAAAACTGAAAGGCTTGAACGCTGGAGGCAGCTTAAGCATAATCGAGCTGGAAGACAACGAATACCAGCCCGAGCAGCTTCTGAAGTTGACTGAGCATTTGATTAAGAACGAGTTTTTGGAGTTCTTCACTTACAACCGCGTAGCCACGTACTGTGACAGCTGCAGGAAAAGCTGGTTTGGATCCTTGCATAAGTGTCCTTCCTGCGGGTCTATGGGTACTTTGACAACGTTTGACCGCTTCGCTTCTACCTGAACTGCTTATTTGACAGCGCCTAGTACTAACGCTAAAAGTGTCATTCTAACTACGATGCCGTTCCAGACCTGCTGGAAGTAACGCGCTTGCGGTGTGTTGTCTACCTCATAAGCAATTTCGTCTACGCGTGGAAGGGGATGCAGAATAGTCATGTCTTTCTTGGCTTTTTGCAGGGTTTTCAAGTCTATCTTGTAGGTGCCTTTGACTTTAGCGTACTCTGCAGGGTCTGGAAACCGCTCCTTCTGTATTCTGGTGACGTATAAAACGTCTATTTGCGGGATTATGTTCTCCAGATTTGTGTCTTCTGTTATTGAAACCTTGTTTTTTATCGCGCGGATGACTCCGTGTCGCATTCTCAAGGTTTCAGGCGAAATCAAGTACAATTCAATATCGTAGAGGGAAAGGGCACATGCAAGCGAGTGAACTGTTCGTCCATACCTTAAGTCGCCTACCAACGCGATTTTCAAACCGTCGATTTTCCCTTTTTCTTTCTGTATCGTGTACAAGTCCATCATTGCTTGAGTAGGATGTTCTTCTGCGCCGCTGCCTGCGTTCAATATGGGTACATTGGAGAATTCTGCGGCGAGTTTCGCGGCTCCCTCAAGAGGATGCCTGAGGGCTATGATGTCCGCGTAGTTCTCCACGGTTCGTATAGTGTCGGCGAGGTTTTCTCCTTTACGGACCGAGGTAATCTCGGCTTCAGCGAAGCCTATTGTGGATCCGCCGAGTTTGAGCATTGCAGACTCAAAGCTTAATCTTGTACGGGTGCTGGGTTCAAAAAACAAGCTGGCGAGGATTTTCCCTTTGAGTATGTCTGAGCTTTTGGCGGCGAGGGGTTCCATGGCGTGACTGCTTTTTAGGATGTAGTTGATTTCTTCGCGGGAGAAATCTTCGATTGATATTATGTCTCTTCCTTTGAACTGCAAGCTGTACACCAGAGACAAGAAAGTTGTTAACTGATAAATAACACTTTTGTGAGTGGAAAAGTTGGCTTGGAACAAAATTTAAAAAAATACTATTGGTCGTTTCTTAATTGCATAAGGTGATTATTTTTCTGGGGGGTAATTTGCTTCGCTGGTGACCGCGAGGGTTCGTCCTTCGGTTAGGGCTTGAGCAATTTTTTTTCTTGCACTTTGAAGAAGCCTCCAGATGGTGCCTCTTGAGACGCCCATCCTTGTTCCCGCTTGTTCCTGAGATAACCCTTCTAGGTCTACTAGTCTTAGTGCTTCAATTTCTGCTGGTTCAATTGTGATGGGGTTGGCTGGTATTCTGGGTTGTGGGATGAATTGTTCTACTTGTAGGGGAGTTGGTATGGTGACTGGTTTGGGGAATCTGCCTCTTCTTCCTCTTCTGCATCGTCTGCGTGACATCGTTATCTATATGTCTTATTTGCGGCGTAATACTTATATATTTTTGTGCATTATCTAATAAATGTAAATTGTGCATAAACACAAAATAGAGGTGAAACAAAAAAATGCCA
>JAFGLT010000022.1 GCA_016927895.1 Candidatus Bathyarchaeota archaeon
GGCGGTCTTTATATGAGGTCACGATAAACTCCATGGTTAAGCCTCAGTGCAGAGACAAAAGCGCATAAAATGCGGCTCTTTTACCATTCAAGGCTCTTTTTCGGCGTTTTGATTTTTGTTGTGCTATTAAAAAAGTAGCTGGTTTTTGGGTGAGTAAGGGTTCGGTTGTGTACAATCCAGCTGGTTAGCGCTTACTGCAGAATAAGCCTTGAAACGAGGCGATTTCAGTAAATAAGCTGAACGGAACGCCGTAAATTTGGGGGGTTATAGAGGGGCAATTTATTTAATTTTCTTGGAATATTCTGATTTAGAAATAAGCGCTTTAATTAGTTTGGAAGAAGACTAATGAATGATAGAAGGAGGAGAAGGCGTGTCTTTTAATCATTTTGGAGAAGGCGTAGAAACTCTAACGCGTAGTGTGCAGGGCAGAACAGTAAAGGTACGGTGGGACTGGGGAAACTTCAAAACCACCGAAGGCTACCCAGTCGACGAAAGCATGATAAACTGGGTTATAGGTCAAGATCAAGCCCTGAACGAGGGCTTCCTATGCCTCAATGAGTGGGTTCATAAACTCAAGCACTTAGAGGAGACTGAATGGTACGCAAGCTGGAGCAGAGCCGACCAGCCGAAACCGTCAGCGAAAACTGTAATCAGTCCAGGACCTTACCTGATGCTTCTAGGCGACCCTGGAACAGGCAAGTCTCTCCTCGGAAGAGCATTATCAGAAAAACTAACTCAAGTTTACAAAGATAACGGCATAAAACTCTTCGACGTATTATCTTGGAAAAACTCTGTTTTACCCAGTCAACCGCGCGTATCTATCCACAAAATTGGAGAAGGCAAAAAGGTTCTGCAAACCGAACAGCGCAAAGAGCTTAAACGCAAGTTCACTACTAAAGTCGGCCTTAAGGCAATACAAGGCCTCATGCTAACGTTGGGCGTGTTCCTTTTGGCTTTAGGCATATATTTTATGTTTGACGCTTGGCATACTTGGAATGTCGGCGGCGTCTCTATAGGCGGAACGTCTTGGCAGGAACTCTACAGCAACAACTTTTCAGCTTACTTTGTCGATCGGTTCATAAATCTTGTACCATTAACATTCATCCCTGGAGGAAGCTTGATATTCTTCAGCGTATTCATATGGTGGTTCTCACGCATGGGCGGATTAACAAATCTCCGCGGCGTCGGAGGCGCCCAGCAATCAGATGTCCCTAAACTCATAGTGGACAACGACTCGGGAAACGCACCCTTCGTAGACGCAACAGGACACAGAAGCGCTCAGCTCTTCGGTTCAGTGGCATGGGACCCGTTTCAAACAGGAGGGTTAGGGACACCCGAACACCAACGCGTCACCGCAGGCGATGTTCACGTAGCATCGTTAGGAATATTGTACATTGACGAGATTAAGAATTTGGATCAGGAGGACGCGATTACACTGCTTACGGTGTTGGAGGATGGTCAACTGCCCATAACTTTGCGAAGTCGATGGCATGGAGGTGGCACCTCAGCGATGGCTGTGTCAACTGAACCTGTGCCTGCCATAACGTTTCTTGTAGGTGCAGGAAACTTTGACAGCATAGGCCAGATTCACCCAGCGCTTATGGATCGAATTTACGGCTACGGCAAAATAGTGCGCATGAACAATGACATGCCCAACACCATGGAGAACAGGCGTAAATACGTCCAGTTCATAGCTCAGGAAGTTAAACGCTTCAATCTTCTGCCCTTCCGAAGAGACGCATGTATGGAAATAGTTGAAGAAGGAAGACGGCGAAGCAACAAACGTGATGCACTTACAACGCGGTTTAGACACTTAATTTCCATAATTAAGACTTCCGCGGTCTTAGCTATGAACGAAAAATGCAAAGCGGTTGAACGACGTCACGTATTAGAAGCTTTAAATGAGCACTGCAAGACCATTCAAAGGCAACTGCTGGAGCATGAGATGCATGAACGAGGCAAACTTTTAGAGATAAAACCTGAAGGTGTGGCACTCGGGCAGATTCACGGTTTAGCTGTGGTCCATGACCCGTACAGCGGCGAAATGACTGGCAATGTTCTAGGCGTGAAAGCTCAGCTTGTTCGGAAAACCGAGCTACCTCGAGACCACCCGCTTAAAGGCTACTACACAGTAACCGGCGTGGCTAAAGGTCAAAGCTTCACTTCAGACAGCATCGCAAAAGTCCGAAGCGTTATCCTCAAAAAATACGGGGTAGATATAGCTCAAGACTACTTGACACATATTGATTTCGCCCAGTCTTACGGCGTTGACGGACCCTCGGCAGGCGTAACCATGGCAATATTACTGTGCTCGCTCATCGAAGGCAAACCCGTACGGCAAGACGTAGCGGTAACAGGTGAAATAAACTTAGGCGTCAACGGCACTATACAGATAACCGCGGTAGGCGGCGTTCACGAAAAAATCAAAGCTGCTGAAGCATGGGGCTTCAAGAAAGTAGTTATTCCACAAAAGAACTACGACCATTCAATTGACGCAAGAGACTATACGATTGACGTTGTACCCGCTGCTACGTTAGACGACTACCTGAAAGAATGCTTAGTTGAACAGCACCTGCTCAAAGTGCCCGTACGCAAGTACAAATAACCCCTCAGATTTTTTTCCAAAGCACCCTTTTTCGGGCTTATTTCCCACCAAACAGCCCATTTGCCGCGTCAGGAGGTAGGCTAAGCTAGTTGAAATTCTAAGGTGAATACATTGAAAAGATGCCGTCTAGTAAGGCTAGTTACACGAATATTACCGTAGATGCTGATGTTCACCAGTATTCACTATGCGACACCAGTCGAGCAGCCGTATACAAAAGCATAAACCAAACTCCTGAAAAACAGAGTCTGCTGCTGCCCCTATCGTAAGTTGAAGCCGCCTGTTGGTGGTGGAAACCTTTTTCAACAGTAAACACGAATAGTCAAGCGGGGAGCGTTATGTCAAACTTTAAAGTGTTCAACAAAAGTTTCAGTTTTTCCACGAAAGGCGAAATTGACTTCGTTGACTTAACCGACCAAGTTCAAGAGGTAGTAGCCGAGTCAGCTATCAAAAATGGTATGGTGCATGTTTTTGCGCCTCACGCCACAGGTATACTTGTTCTAACCGAAAACGACTACGCTTTGCTCAACGACATAAAAGCGTTCATAGAAGAAATTATCCCAAAGCGAAAAGCATACCAGCACCCATCCAACGCGCATTCACACCTCCGCTCCATGTTGCTGCCGCCAGACACAACTTTACCTGTGATTGATGGACATGTAGAGTTCGGAACGTGGCAGTCTTTGATGTTCGTAGAAACGGATGTCTACCCTCGCCAACGAAAACTGATAATGCAAGTTATCGGCGAACAATAGCGCCTTAAGCGTTCTCACGCGCGGCATTAACACTGCATTTTTTTTACTGGTGTATCAATTTTTTTTGTGCTTCGCATTTCGTATTTGACAAACCTAATCCGCTGCGTGTGAATTTAAATTTTTGTTTTTAATTATCCTATTATTTATAGCTTTTTTTAACTGTTTATTGTAAAATTTTATCATTCGAAGCTTTTTCGCAGCGTTCAAGAAAACAATAGCAGACATGCTTCACTTGAAACGGCGCGTTTTGACACGTAAAAACCACCTCACAGCCCATTAAACGCATTTTTTGCTCTGTTTTTTCATAAAATCAACCTTATTGGGCGCGTTTTCCGCATGTTTGAGGGTTTTGGCTTCATGTATTTATAAGCTTCGTTAGAGTTCGAAGAGGATACGCGAGTAACAGGCTGTTACATAAAAAATGGAAAGAGGTTGTGGTTTAGCCTTCTTTGCGGATTTGTTTGTAGGGTCCTCGGGGTCTCATACGAGCTTTCTTTTTGGTTTCAAACTTTGACAGCGGCTTCTCGCCTAAGCCTTCAGCATCAGGGTTAATTGCTGACGGAATCTCAAGGGGGTATATGAAGTCTGCTAGAGTTGCTTGTTCAGCGCCTCTTTCAATCATTTTGTTAATGGCTTTCTCATCATCGCCCGGTTCTGCATTAATACCCGCGACAGCATCTAACAGCAGTACTGCTTGAAAGTCGTGTTTTAACGCGTCAAGAACCGTGTTTTTCACGCAGTAATCAGTTGCTAAACCGCCCACGAAAACCCTCACTATCCCTTGATTTTTCAATGTGTTTGCTGGTTCAGCTCCTTCAAAACCTGAATAGTTATCTTTCTGCGGGTTCATTGCTTTTGATATCACTGTTGTGTGTTTGGGGAGTTTCAGGTCGGGATGAAACTTGGCGCCTGTGGTGTTTTGAACACAGTGGGGTGGCCATGTGCCTCCTTGGGCTTTGAAAGATATGTGGTTTGGCGGGTGCCAGTCTCTTGTAGCGAGAATACTTGCTTTTGCTTTCTTGAAAAGTTTTATGTATTCGTTGAGAAAGGGAACTACTTGGTCGCCTTCAGGAACGGCTAAAGCGCCGCCGGGACAGAAATCTCTTTGAACGTCCACGATTATAAGTGCATCCGTTTTGCCTACGCTAAAGTCTTTTTCCAAACAAAACTCCTCTTAACAATATAGCCGAGTCACTTGGAACTCCATGAAAAATATGGTTGGAGTAAAGGATAAAGCTTTGCCAAAATTCTCTATTGCATGGTATGGAAAAGTAATTAAGTCATTGCTCAGATAAGGTGTTAGGTGAAATTATGGCTGTTTTAGCTTATGTATTGTTCAAGGTTAGTTCCGGCTCTGAAAGGGATGTGTGCAAAAAACTCATAGAGTTTGACGAGGTCGTACATGCGGATATACTCTTCGGCGAATACGACGTAGTTGCGAAAGTTGAGACGCCAGAACTCTACAACCTAGAGGAGTTTATATCCCTAAAAGTTAGAAACGTACCAAACGTGCTCGTAACATCCACGATGATTGTATCCCGAGAGTATAAAGGAAAAAAAAATCGCCCAAAAACAAAATAAATGCATCCTAAAGCTACGCCTATAGCATTTGCGAAAACCCCAAGCATATAAAACCGGGAAAAACTGTGTTTGGGTGATGCTTTTGTATACAGTTTATGGATGACAGAGAAAGTCAGCCGTTGCAGCATGTAGCCGCCAACAGTTAAGGATAGCCTTATCTTTGATACAGTAACATTAAATTATTTAGGGTCCCAAATGAAAGCGAAAAAGAAAACCGCTGAGGCTATTACGAGCAGGGAAATGCGTGCGTTAGAGGTTAACGCTGAGTACTTCGACGTTTCTTTACTTCAACTTATGGAGAACGCTGGGCGCAATGTGGCTGAGGAAATTATTTCACGGTTCACAAGAGACCAAAAAGTTGCCATCTTCTGTGGTTTAGGGGGAAACGGCGGCGACGGGTTCGTAGCAGCTAGGCACCTGTTATCGCAAGGCTTCAAAATATCCTTGGTTCTCGTTGGAAAAGGCCGAGACATCCGCCACGAATCCGCAGCAAAGAACTGGTGCGGTCTTCAACCGCTCCGTAAAAGCATTCTGGTTCATGAGGTAACCGACAGCTCCGTCTTACCCAGAGTGGATGCGGATGTTGTTGTTGATGCGTTGCTTGGAACGGGCACGAAAGGGAAACTTAGACCGCCCATAACGCAAATTGTTGATTATATTAACTCGTTAGCTGCTTTCAAAATCGCCGTTGATGTGCCCACGGGAATAGATTCCGACACTGGGGACGTGTTAGGCAACGCTGTAAAAGCCAACGTTACTGTGACCTTCCACAAGTCAAAAACGGGACTGCACGCTGCTAAGAAGTACGTGGGCGAACTGGTCGTGAAGCGCATTGGGTTACCTGAAGAAATGGCACAGTTTGCAGGTCCCGGCGACGTTCTTCTCGTGAAAAAACCGCGAGTGACAAGCGCGCATAAAGGAGATTTTGGTCGTTTACTAGTTATCGGCGGCAGCAAAGTTTTCTCAGGTGCACCCGCCCTTGTGTCGCTGGCTGCCCTACGAACAGGTGTAGACATAGTCTATCTTGCGGCGCCAGCAAAAACCGCGTATGCCGTGTCCTCAATTTCCCCTGATTTGATAACTCTAAAGCTTAAAGGTGACAATTTAACCGCAAATAACGTGAGCGCATTGCAGCCGTACTTGGAAAATGTTGACGCCGTTGTAATGGGACCAGGCCTTGGCTTGCAAGCTGAAACCAGCGAGTTCGTCAAAGCTTGCGTGACAGCGTTCGAAAACGCGGGAAAACCGATGCTGCTGGACGCTGACGGCCTGAAAGCCTTCGCCGAGTTCAAGCGTCCGTTAAGAGTGCCACTTGTTTTGACGCCGCACGCTGGCGAATATGCGGTACTTGCAGGTCGCAAATTACCTGAAAGCCTTGAAGAACGCGTTGCTGAAGTGCAAAAGACAGCTACGGAACTCAAAGCCGTAGTCCTGGTGAAGGGACAGGTGGACGTGGTTTGTGATTCTGAACGGGTTAAACTGAACTTCACGGGTAATCCGGGTATGACTGTGGGGGGCACGGGTGACGTTCTTTCAGGCGTGGTTGGCGCTTTGTTGGCGCAGAAAGCTGACGCGTTTGAGGCTGCTGTTGCAGGCGCTTTTGTTAATGGCGCTGCAGGAGACTTTGTAGCATGTGACAAAGGTTATCACTTGTTAGCCAGTGATCTTCTTGAGCAGATTCCACGCGTTTTGGATGATCCTATGAGTCACTTAAAGGTGCGAAAAACAAGTGGACACTCCACTTAAGTTAACCATTTACCACGCAAACCAATGCGACCCGAAACGCTGCACGGGCTTGAAGCTTAAACGCCATGGTTATGCAAGGGTGGTGACTAAAGCAAGGTTTCTGCCGAGGCGCTCCGTGGTTCTTAACCCCTTCTCAGAAAAGGCGTTTTCTCCTGCCGATAGACAACGCGTTGAGAAGTTCGGTTTAGCCGCGTTGGATTGCAGTTGGGAACACGCCGAAAAAGTGTTGCTGAAGCGAGTGAAGGGAACTTCACGGTGTTTACCCATCTTGATGGCGGGCAACCCTGTTAACTTCAGCAAAGCAACAAAACTTTCCACAGTGGAAGCGTTGTCTGGAGCCCTCTATATTGCTGGATTCAAGCAAGAAGCAAAGGATTTGTTGTCGATTTTTGTGTGGGGGCACACCTTTCTGGAGCTGAATCATGAGTTGCTCGAGAAGTATGCTTCTGCGCAGGATAGCACGGAAATAATTGAAATGCAGCGTAGCTTTACTCACGGTGCAAACATGCATTGACGCGTTTAAAACTGTGTTTGGTTTATGCTTTTGTATACAGCACACGCTTTTGCCATTTGTTTTGTTGCTCGTTTCCAAGAATGCTTTATTAGAGAAAAATGGTCATGAGGTAATATGGCATTTACAGTGGAGTTTTACCTGTTCTTGGCATCTGTGGTGCTTATCTCCATGACCGGAGTCATGATGCCAGGGCCATTATTCGCAGTTACAATTGAAAAAGCGGCGAAAACGAAAACCGCGGGTTTACTCATCGCAATTGGACATGGAGTAGTTGAGTTTCCGCTGATGTTTCTCATATACTATGGGATAGACCGAATCGTCAGCGCTGAAGTGCTTCAGACAGTACAAGTTACTGTAGGGTTAATCGGCGGATTGCTCATGATGTTTATGGGCGTTCAAACGTTCAGAAACAGAAACAAAACCATCGAAACGTACGAAAGCCCAAAACATGAGTCTCTGATTGCGGGAATCTGGACAACTGCCGCAAACGCGGGCTTCATTTTATGGTGGTTGACCATTGGTACTACACTTGTAATAACTGCTAGAAGTTTCGGGTTTCTTGAGTTCACGGTTTTTGCAGTGGTTCACTGGCTTTGCGACTTCATTTGGTACACCGTCGTGGCTTTCCTGATTTTCAAGTCGCAACGCTTCTGGACTAAACAAGTTAACCAAGCAATCCTAATATTCTGCTTCTCAGTCCTAATAGGCTTCGGATTATGGTTCTTCAGCACAGCCTTATGGTCGACAATCACTACACTAACATAGAAAAAGAGGAAAATGGAATGAACGAGTTCAAAGTTGGAAAAGCAACCGTAAGATTAGTGCAAGGTGATATAACCAGTATAGAAGCAGACGCAATAGTGAATGCTGCTAACAGTTCGCTTATGGGCGGTGGGGGTGTTGACGGCGCAATCCATCGCAGAGGTGGACCAAAAATACTTGAAGACTGCAAGAAAATTCGCGCTACAACTTGGCTACAGGGGCTTCCAACGGGAAAAGCCGTCATGACCGGAGCAGGTAACCTCAAAGCAAAATACGTTATACACACGGTCGGACCAGTTTGGCGCGGTGGAAAGCACGGCGAGCCCGAACTGCTGGCACAGGCTTACCAAAACTCGCTGAACCTTGCAGCATCTAAAGGTTTGAAGAGCATAGCGTTCCCATCCATAAGTACAGGCGCATACAGATACCCCTTAGAAGACGCCGCCGAGATAGCCCTAAAAACAGTGAAAGAATTTCTAGAAAAAACCGACAGCTTAGACGTAGTTTTCGTCTGTTTTTCTAAAAACGCCCTTGAAGTCTACGCGGAAAAAGCAGAAAAACTGTTCTGAACCCTCAACGCAACTATATGGGGGCTATAGAAAAAATCACACGCCTAATCCAGTAAGTCAACATGCCACGAAAACTAGTAAAAAATTAAAGCTGTTCTTGGTTGTTCTATTTCAGTTTTGGTTTAGGCATCATCACAAAAACAGCGTGTAGCAAGGCTGAATTGTGGCTGTGTGAATCAGAAACGGAGTTGTTGTGTCAACAGTGCCCCTGACATTTTTCCCACGATGTTCCTTAGGTGACGCCGTGCAAACGGTGAATGCAAACTGCAAGAGTTCACGGGAAATTGTTGCAGTTAGCAAGTGTACTTCGAAGCTTCGAAGAGGCAAAAACATCGTCTCGAAGACAACGTTCGCTTGTTCATGCTATAGAGTGTCAACAATAACGTTGTTCCCTGTATGGTTTTCGTGAGGTTTTGGCATGAATGCTGCTTGAAACGGAGAAAACAAAGAGGAAAAATCAGTCATCCATATGAAAAGGGTATAAAAGCCATTTTTGAGTGTAAGAGGAGAAAGTTTATATCTGACGGTTCTTTTCCCGTTAGAAATTCACCTATCAAAGGCATGAAGATTTCGTTACCTAAAATTCGGTCGATAAACATGGCTTACGAAGCTTTAATTTTTGAACACGCATTTCCTTTAACGGCCCTAGCTTCGCCAAGTTTCAGCTTTTTGATAGAGAACTATTTTGTCATCCGTCCTCAGGTCTTACCACAAAAATAGTATTTCTGAAAGCAGAGGTGAATCGAAAATGACGAAGTTTAGAGACAGCAAAGACGCGAATTTGGTGGTTGGAGCAGTTCTGCTTATTGCAGTCATGGTTGTAGTCAGCGTAGCTGTAGACACTTGGACTGGCAAATCCTCCCAAGTTACGCAAGTAGAAGAACTCAACGTCTGCAGCTTCAATTTCTCAAACGGCAACACAATCACTGTGCTTGTGGAAAACAATGGAACAGCCGCTTCAGAAATAGCAGAAGTATGGATAAACAATTCAAGACAAGCGTTTACAGCAAATGCAACAACAATTCACCCAAAAGACTACGTAAACCTCTCAATAACCTACGTATATTCAAACGGGACAAACTACCATTTCAAAATGACCACTGAAAAAGGCAATACATACCTATTCACCGCAACAACACTATAAAAAACAACATAATGAAAAATAAAGAAGAAAAAAGGAGTATCATTTAGTTGAGTATTGCATCTTTAAACGTTACAAGTTCAACGTTTAACGCGGGTTTTACTGCTTCCGAAATTCGAGAAGCAACTATTCGCTTTATGTTCTTTTCTCCTGCCACGTCAACGATTCTCTGCGTTATGATACCGTCGAATATTACTGTATCGACGCCTTTTGTCTGCTGCAGTTTTTCAGCTAGCTGGCTAACAGGCAATCGTTCAGTCTGCTTAAGCTTCTCGTCAAGGAGGATTGCCTCAAGCGTACCCTGCAAAGTTTTCGCAGCTTGACTAATTTCGTTTGGCACCTCGACTTTTGGACGTTCTCTCTTCGGCTTGTAAACTTCTTTCACTGGAACCCGGTTTTCCAACGCTTCCGTGATTTCGTGGCAGTTACACTCTTCAATTTCTTTACCTCTAGGTGCACGACCAACATAGCGTACGTTTGTAACTTGCAGAAGCTCTTTAAGAATTAAGTCTCCTCCTCGGTCACCGTCCAAGAGCGCTGTAGCCTCTTTTTCTTTGGTGAGCTTTTTTATTGAATCAGGAACCTTTGCGCCTTCAAGTGCAACTGTATTCTGGATTCCGCATCGCATGAGATTTATTATGTCTGCTCGTCCTTCCACAACTATTATTTCTTTAGACTTTTCAAGTTCTGGTCCTGCAGGTAAATCTTCAGGCCCATATTTTTCAACTTTGCCGAGCTTCACTGTGTTAGAAATTTGCTTGTAGACTTCGTCCACGTTAGGCATGGATTCGATATTCCATTTATGCAGAATTTCTTTGGCGCGGTCGATAATTACTTTTCGTCTTGCTTCCCGGATGTCTTCTATCTTGTCTAGAATAACTTTGGCTGAGCAGGGACCAACCCGGTTTATGCTTTCGATGCTAGCGGCGATTAAGGCTGTACTTATGCGGTCTAGGCTTGTTGGAATTATTATGCTGCCTGTGGTTCGGTCGTTTTTTGAGTGCAAATCAATTTCTATTCTTCCGATGCGACCTGTTTTCTGGAGTTCTCTAAGGTCAAGTTCAGGCCCGAAAAGTCCTTCTGTTTGTCCGAAAACTGCTCCTATCACATCTGGTTTTTCGACGACACCATCAATTTCAAATCTAGCTTGTATAACATACTTTATGGTAAATGTTTGGGATGTACCCGTAAGTGTGCACCTCCAAGGTGTAAGTTATTTGAGTTAGGGTTAATCGCATGACGCGAGTTACTTACTTCTGTTTCTTCGCGACACTAGATTAGATGCTATTACTATATATTACCTTTATGAATTTCCACTCTTGCTCTTTAAGGTTTCTGAAAAAACTGCCTACTCTTTAACATCAAAGTCTAATAATTCTACATCTTTTACGACGCTAATGCCTACTATTTATCAGCTATTAAAATCACAATAATGTTTTACACCTTAAGCGTAACATGCGCGCGCCCAAAGTGAATTAATTGTAAGCTATCAACAAATTGCTCTGCCAACCCTGAGGCAAACAATGCTGAAATGGTTGTGTATAGTAAGCCTGCAAAAAACCTAAGAAGACGCAGGCGATAATACTCTACAGGCGAACCAACATGAACAAAAATTCATGTATCTTTTGCAAAATCGCCAATAAACAAGCGCCTGCCAGCCGCGTTTACGAAGACGAAAAAGTCGTAGCTTTCCTCGACATTAGACCTCTAAATGAGGGCCACACGCTCATCATACCTAAAACACATTATGAAAACATCTTTGATATACCACAGGAACTCAACGCTTATCTTCACGGAATCACCAAACAAGTAGCCATAGCCGTCAAAAAATCCACAAACGCTGATGGAATCAGCATAATCCAGCAAAACGGAAAAGCCGCCAACCAAGACGTACCGCACCTACACGTGCACGTTATTCCACGATACAACGGACAAAAAATGCCAAGCTTCAGCGAAACCTCAGAAGCAGACAAAGAAAAACTAAACCAAACCGCAGCAAACATACGAAAACACGTCTAATCTATACAAACCAATACGCCCCACCATTAAAACTTCGGCTTCTTCACTGCACCATCATATTTGCCACCTATTAGAATCGTAATAGAAATTCATTGCAAAAACCTATAGAGGGGTAGGTCCGTATTGGTTGTTTTTAACGTCAATAGGATGCTGAAAACGCGAGCATCTTGGAATCCTATTAATAATCGTAAAGAGAAAACGAGGAGGGGGTCTACCTAAGTAGCTTCTACTTAAACTGGTTGTAGCTTTATGTTGGTATCGGTTAATTGTATATCAATCTGGCAGAAACTGCTCGGGGCTCTGGAAAACGGGGGTTTGGTAGTTTTTTGAGAAGAGATATAAGGCTGACGTTGCCGGTATTTATATGATAAAATGGAGAAGTTAAAACGTTTTAAGGGCGTAATTATCGGTGCAGTTGTGCTGCTGCTGGTAGTTCTTATTATCGCGGGTATTTATTCGCAAAGGCTGCCTCGGATGCTTTATCCTGAAGAAATCCGGGAATACGAGGGGCAAGACCTTTCATCGATAGGTGACTTCCGAGAAAACGCCATAAGCGGGACGCAGCACCTAAACGTTTCAAACTATCGCCTGAGGATAACGGGATTGGTGAATAATACAGTTGAATACAGTTACGAAGATGTGGTTAATGGTTTCCAGAAATACCAGAAGGTCGTGACGCTTCACTGTGTGGAAGGATGGTCTGTGGATATTCTTTGGGAAGGTTTCCTGCTGGAGGACTTGCTGAACGAAGCGGGAATCAATCCTGAAGCTGTAGTTGTAATCGTTTATGCTTCTGACGGTTACTCAACATCGCTTCCATTGGACTACATCTTGGAAAATGAGATACTCATAGCGTATAAAATGAACGGATTAACCCTTCCAGATGAAAGAGGTTTTCCGTTTCAATTGGTCGCTGAAAGCAAGTACGGGTACAAATGGATAAAGTGGATAACAGAAATTGAGTTATCCGATAACGAGAATTACAGAGGTTACTGGGAAAGAAGAGGCTTCCCAAATACTGCTGATGTACCGTGAAATTCGAACCTGCAACCTAATTTTCGTTGTAACTAGGGAAGGATAGGCGTGCGATTTTTTTCTATACCCCATTTCTATAGAAACTAGAAATAGTTCCGAGAAGGAGCGCTGAGGCAGTAAAAGTTACGTTTGAAGCTGATTGCTTGTGGCAACGTATTTATCAGTAAAAGTTATTTTCAATGACTACAAAATGGTGGTTCAGCGCAGAGGTCGCCGAGCCAGGTCAAAGGCGTAGGCTTCAGGAGCCTATCTCGTAGGAGTTCGTGGGTTCGAATCCCACCCTCTGCACCATGAAGGCCACCCTCTTCTACAGTGTCTACAACAATATGGTAGAGAAGTAACAGATAACCTCTGTTCGCTAGCTTCTTGATATAACCAAGTTGAAGTGTTGGTAACGCGAAAAATTGAAAAAATCATGAAGCGGTTTAAGGTAAATTACTATAGTTAGTTTCTTTAAACTTAGGGACCGAGCATACCCTTAACTAACCTAGTATTCATGCTTTAACAGTTAACGTTTCAAAAGGCGATAACAGTAAAGCCTCAGGAGCTGCATTTGAAAGGTCAGATTCAACAAACTTACAGCAACAGAATAATATGTTTCAAAATTGATGCGAAGCTCAGGAAACGAGTTTTCAAAACTTACATAGCCAATTTGAGCAACTTCTCTTACTTGAGACCGCAAAGTTTGATATGTCCCAAATAAACCATTTATAGCCTTTGTCAAAGATGGCGATGTTGTTGTGTAAAAAGTTTGACTCAAGTTGAACTCCTTTTTAAAAATCTGCCCAACTTCAAACCCATTAACCACCGCTTTCACTTTATTACAGTGTACATTAAGGTGCTTAGCGATAGTCAGCAGTCTTTCTTTGTCTTCGTTCTCTTTTCCTTCATCCATTTCAAACACAACCGACCAGTTCTATTATAGTTCGTTAACTACACATATTAACCATTATCAGAGAAAAAGTTTGGGTTTGGTTTATTCCAGTTTAAATTTGTAGGAAAAATACTGGAATGGTATTTTCAACTGAAGACTATTTTAATGGTTGTGAAGGTAAAAAAAAAATTGTGAGTTAAGAGAGTAAGCTACGCTCCATTGCGACAGTAACAGCTCAACGCTAATTTCGAGCTTCTGAAACTTGAATTCATAAAACTTTGAATAAAAATTCAAATTATTAGTTTAGTAGAAATTTTTAGGAAAACGCCAGATTTGTTATGGCTTCGCTTCTTCTTTTTTGATTGCTGTAATGAAGCAGTTTTTGTGGTATATTTTTCCGTAGTTTTCGGGTGCAACGTAGTAGCTGGCTTCGGACCATTTCCACATTTGGCCTCGTGTGGGGTACGTGCCAACTAAGATGAATTCTTGATATGGTTTTACGGGTTTGCCGCAGTATTCACAGTTCATACTTGAAACCTTCGTTCTTGTTGCTGTTAGTTTTAAGATAAAAGTTTTTGCGCATAATTCTGCAAAACTAACCATTCTAAACGCGTTAAATCCTCACTGAAGCTTGCATCAGCGAAAAGAGGTGCTGGAGATATGCACACGCAAGAAAGGAGAAAAGGCCATACTTGCGGCTAACGATTGCGGCTGTTAACTTAATCTTGCAAATATCTCTCAGCCCCTTTCTGCCTGAATAGCCTAAAAGGGAAGTTAATTAAAGCAAAACAAGAGATAGCTATTAAGCGATAGTAAGGACAGAGTTAACTGACAGGAAAAGCCATCGCCATAATTCGTAAAAGAAAAATTATGGAAAGAAAATATGGTGCTGCTAGTTAACTTCGTTGGCCTCTATTTTTTTCGCCATCTCATCTAAGATTTGAGTAAAGGGATGAGTTGGCTTGTCTTGAGCGAATATCAGATTACCTTCTGCTCTGAGAATCTCACAGAAGCATGGTACCAGTGCTAGCAGTGGAGCTTGATACACATTTTTGACCCTCGTATTCATTTCGTCTTTCTTTGATTTTGAGGCGGAATCAAGAACCTTGTTGATGACTAATCCTGTTTTCTTTTCAAACAGGTTATACATCTCTCTCAGCATGCGTTTCGTTCCATTCACGTCGGACCTGTCGCCGGTTGTTGCCACTACTACGAAGTCGGCAGTTACTATAGCGTTTATTGATGAATACTGGAGCCCTGGGCTTGTATCAAAGACAAGATAATCAAATTTCTGTTCGCCTAACAACACGTTTCTTAGCGAGAGAAGTTTTCCGAGTGCACGCATTTCCCATTTTCTGTCTTTCGCGGACATGTCTCGAATTGCCTCAGTGGCCGGGTTGGCTAAGGCAACGTGAAAGTTGTCCTTCCCTTGAATCCTATTGCTCAGGTCAATGAGGACCTTCTCGATGCCGCAGTTGCCGTTAAGGTAATCGTTCAACCAGTATTCTGAATTTTCCGCTTTGAGTATCGCAAATAAGCTTGGCGCTCGAAAATCAAGGTCGAATAGACAGACTTTCTTGCCGTGTTTGGCAAACGTTGCTGCCAAGTTTACTGAGAGAAGGGTTTTCCCTGTTCCACCTTTATATGAATGTACTGCTATAATTTTGCCCATTTTCATTCTCACCCTTGACTATCCCTGTCAGCGTAAAAGTAAGCTTTTCTTCCCTTACGTTCTTTTTTAAGATAGCCCATTATCACAAGCTGGTTTAAATAAGCGCTTTCTACGGCTCGTGCTCTGCTTGTTTGCTGAGCGACTTCGTCTGCGGTTGCTCGCCCGCATCTGCATATGGTCATAGCCGTTTTTCGGAGGTGATCTGGCATTGACAGTAAAGTCATTACGTCTAACGGGGTGTCTGGAAGAGGTTGAATGTCTTTGTGACCGTGCTTTTGTAGTTCAATCATAACTTCCATTTTCTCGTTGAGCCTCTCGAGGTTTTCACGTATTTTTTCGAGTACGTGTAAAGGTTTTTTGTTTAGTATTTCTTCTCTGGTCACATTCTTGCCCCGAGTATGTTTAAACGTGTACTGGTGTAGAACTAATTAAGGACAGTTTATTAAGTCTTACGACACACTGGTAATTATTCATAAAAATTACACCCGCTACTTACACTAAACAACTATCCGTTAAACCCATTAAAAATCCAAAAAATCCAACTAAAAACGCCAAAACACAGATGAGGACTGTTTACAATTAAAAATATAGAATTAGGTTAGAATTAAGTTCAAGTGAGGAAAATGGGGATTTAGAATGGTACTGGCGCTTGATTCCTAGATTCTTCTATGATAGGCAGCACTTGCTTCAGTTCTCGGAAGTATTTGAGCACCGTTATGCCTCTTTGGGTGATAGCATAAACTACGCGTCGTTTTCCTGCAGTCCTCTCTTCTACTAAGCCTTGCTTGATTAGAAACTCTAGGTATTCTTTGAGTACACTACAGTTAACGTTAGCTTTGTACATGACATGAGTTAACTTAAGCGGTCCTCGGTGAGCCAACACCTTCAGGATATCAACATACATTTCAAGTTTGGAACGTCGCATGTATAGACCTCTTTTTTTGCCATATTCACCTTTTTAATATAAAGCATTTATGTATCAGTAGTAAGTATTCTTCTTCATTGCCAAGCATCAGCAAGAGCCTTTTACACGTGCTATGTTTAACACGTTTAATCTATTTTCGAACGCAGTGACCATGTCATCTAGCAATATTTCTTGCAATTCTGTCGAGAGACCCTTGATATTTTCCCCGAAAATCGTCGCCATTTTCGCTTCTAATTCTTTTCTACCTTTATCAGTAATATGTTGCTTCAAGTATTTTCCTCCATTTTGTACTCAGAAATAGGTTCAAGGTATTTAACTAACTTATGA
>JAFGLT010000116.1 GCA_016927895.1 Candidatus Bathyarchaeota archaeon
GATTAAAATTTAATCCAACCAACCTGCCAATTTTAGCCTCTGTTTATTTACTACACCCGACAACAACTGGGGGGAATTTTATTGGGGTAATTGTTGAAATGGTCAAAGTAGTAGTTTATCAGACGTTAACGGTTGACATATTAGAGTTACTCGGACGGCACTTCTCTGGTCCTAAAAGTTGTCACAGGTGATTTGTGTTGAAAGCATTTTCTTGTATATCCAAGGGGGAACGTGTTGACAGTGCTTTTCTTTCTTAACCAGAATAGTCAAGTTGGTTTTATTTGGGTCGATGCTCCATGCTCTTGAGCGCCATTTTTTCACGGCTTTCCCTTTTCTTTTCCAGAATCGCAGCACTTCTTCTTCTCCTCACAAAAGGGTATAGTGTGTATTAATAAAGCGCTTATTTCTGCAAAGCCCACATTCTTGTCTTTGGATATATTGCGGTGTTGAAATACTACTTTAAAGCTCCAGAAGCCATGTGCTTTTAACGGGAAAGAAGAAGGCCTATTTGAGCGGTTGGGTTGAACTCTTCAATTTTGGACTGTATATGCTAGTGTTTTTGATGGTCGCTATAGTAGTTTTCACAGTTATATGTGCTAAATACTCTAAATGATTTTCCAGTAAACAAATAAAAAACTAGCGCCTAAGACACAAATAACCCTGATATATTAAATTTTTTTTTGCGCGTAGTGTAGATTAAGGTATACCTGATGTGAATGATTAAATATATAACTAACAGTAATTTTTAATAGTGCATTGGAACATCCTTTCTCTCCATTTGCCTTGAAGATAAAGGAGCGAGATTAAGACGGGATCAGGCGCCAAAATTGTGCTCACGGCTTCAGCCACAGAGATGAGTGATTTTTTCAATAATCCTTTCATGGCTTTCTCCGCAGGCTTCGGCTTAGGGCCTATTCCACTTGGGTTCGCCAGAAAAACCCTTTATCCTCCAGTCGACCGCTACGTTAATGGCAGAGCCAAGTACGCGCCTTACGGCTTAAGAAAGGTTGAAGCCATGCTTTTAGAGAACGGCTTCACAGCGTCTGAGGTTGCTGTCGTTTACCCTGACGACTTAGATGATTTTGTGGGGTCAGACACGAAAGTGGTTGGAATCTCCTCTATGGACCCGACAGGCATGGGTTACGTGAGTAAAACGTACTCTTCGGTTATCGGCGGCGGAGAGCCCATGAACGCCCTTGAGTTCAAACGGCTTGTGAATCACCCCAATATCAAAAAGTATAAACCCACAATTATCGTCGGCGGGTTTGGTTCTTGGCAGTTGGAACGCAAGCACATGACTGACAAGTACGGCGTGGACTGCGTAGTCTTGGGCGGAAGACCCGATGCGATAGTTGACGCTTTCAAGAAGGCAGTTAACGGTGAACCACTTCCACGTTTAGTGCATGCTGATGAGTCGTTGGCTAATTGGGATTACGCGACGATGCCTATATCTAAGCACGCAGCCATCCACGGTGCAGTCGAAATATCAAAGGGTTGCGGCAGAAACTGCCAGTTCTGCACACCCACAATGCAAAACAAAGTGGATGTGCCGCTGGAACAGATCATGAAGGAGGTTGCGATGACCACACGTGAAGGCACCGACCACATTACCTTAATCACGGAAGACGTGTTTCTTTACGGTTCAAAACACAAAACTTTCATTCCCAACAAAGAGGCTGTAGTGAACCTGATTAAAAGCGTGTCAGAATACCCAGGCGTCAAAAGTGTTCAAATTTCACATATGTCTCTGGCACCAATAGTTAATGATCCTCAGATGATTAAAGAATTGGCAGAAATTCTAATTGAGCGCAGCTGGTACGGGTATGAGAAAACGCCTATAATCACCGCTGAAACAGGCATCGAAACGGGCAGCACTAGGCTTATGAAGAAGTACATGGGTGGCAAAATGTTGCCTTACAAGCCCGAGCAGTGGCAAGAAATAGTTACTGAAGCATTTGGAATATTGAACGATAACCAATGGTTCCCTCTGGCAACATTGATTGTGGGCCTTCCTGACGAGAAAGAGGAAGACGTTTTGGCTACGCTAGAGCTCATGGACAAGTTGAAGGGGTATAACGCGTTTTACGTTCCGCTGTTCTTTGTGCCGCTTGAAAACTGCGTGTTGATGAATAAGAAAGGCACCGAACTTGATTCGCTGTCCAGAGCGCGATGGGACTTCTTCATTAAATGCTGGGAATACAACATCAAAATTTGGAAGCCAACTTTCCTTGAACACAGAATAAGCAATCCCTTCGTCTTCAAGTTCATAAACAACGTGTTCATTCCATGCTTCGGTGGGGTTATGGGTCTCTACTACGGATGGACACGAGGCGAACAACTGAAAACAGCATTCTGGACGCTGAGCAACCCCCAAAACACAGCAAAAACTAAGTAACACGCGCCGAGCTTTCAAGCCGAGTTTTTTTAGGCAGGTTTTTCAGGTGTTTCCTGCCGCGTTTTCACGGCTTTTCGGGCGTGGGTTATGTAGCCCGTGTGTCCTGTCATCATGGTGTGCGGTCGCGTTTTACCTCGTGCAACCTGCATAGCCCGCATCATGCATTCTATGGTTTCGATGAAGACGAAATTGTTTTCTTGTAGGGCTTCGACTGTTTTGACAACTTGGTCTATGGTTGGGCTGAAGGAAACTATGGTGCCCGACGGTTTCAGAGCTTCGTAAGCGTGCGGTACCACCAGCCATGGAACAGCCAAGTCTAATACGACTGCGTCCACTTCGCGTTCTTCAATGCCTGCTGTGACATCTCCGCTTTTTAGCTCCACGTAATCCAGCAGGTTTGTGCGTTTCAGGTTTTTCTCCGCGTTTTTCTGGAACTCCTCGCGCAGCTCGTAAGTGTAAACTCTGCCTTCTGGCTTAACGTAATGTGCAAGAGCCGTTGTTAACGCTCCCGTTCCCGTGCCTGACTCCACAACACGGCTGCCTGAACCGATACCGCTGAACATAACGATCAACGCGATGTCCTTCGGGTAAGTTATTTGCGTCTTGCGAGACGACTTCATAATATAATCTTCCAATGTAGGCTTCAAAGCCGTAAACACGATGCCTAAGCTGCTCTGGAATGCGACACCGAACTCTTTACCGATTAACTCGTCTAGCTTGACGTAGCCTTTGTGAGTGTGAAAAGTTTTTCCAGTTTCCACCTTCAACATGTAAGTTCTCCGCGTATCCAAGCAGAGAAGAACGTAGTCGCATTCACCTATTTTTTGACTTGCCACAGGTTTTTGCCTTCTGAAATGAAGTGCGCCTTGTATCATTTAAGCTTTGAAGAAAATTGAAAGAAAAATGTGTTACTTCACTTGGCGCATTAGGCGTTGGTATATGTAGATGAAGTAGATTGAGGCGAAAGCTGTGAGTGCCAATTCGAATGATAGTATGGCTGGGTTCTGCTCTACCGCCATAAAATATCCGTGCTGAAGGATGTCCGCGAAAACCAGGATTTGCAGGAATATCGCGCCGCCTAAGCAGCTTAAGCCTAAACTATGGAAGAACAAGCGTACTCTGCGGCTGAACGTCGGCATCGCGGTCATCGTTAATCGTTGTTACTGGGACTTTTTGAGAGCTTATCTTTTATGAAACATTAAACATAATCAAATCTCAAGATTGCTACTCACTTTTCAACAGCAACGACACATGCAGAGGCACCTATTCTTTTTCGTCGAGTTTCTTTTCTTCTTCAGCAATTAACCGTTTCAGCTTTTTCTCCATTTTCAACTCGTAAGCATGCTCTTTCATTGGAGGCGCAAAGTATTTCCGCTTGTGCAAGGTATCTGTCGGCACGATACGTTGCTCGCCGACCTTAACCGTGACTTTCTCGTAGCCTACCGTATCTTCAAATTCTTCAAGGGCTTCAATAATCCAGTAGCCTTCGCTTTCAGTTACAACCTTAACTTTATGCACACCCTTGTAAAACCAAACGTCGCCCATACGGCTCTCTCAAATAATCTTCCTGAACAGCAGATATAAACTCTCGCAAAACCTACCAGCTACCGAAGGCTACAGCGTATATTCCCTGCTTTTTTCCACGAGCGTAACTTGGCTTTTTAGGTCTCGCATGAACTTGGCGAACAAACCTGCTTTTTCAGTGTGGACAGGAAACATGCGTTTCGCATTGATTTCTTTCAGAGCCTTTTTCAGCTGCAACGGCATCATGTGCCCCGAAACATGTACGTGGTACTGTGGCACGCCGTAGTGGCTCAGCCAGTTAACAAGCCGTTCATAGTCAATCTCCATTTCCTCGTTGAACGGTTCCGAAGTGGATAACACATAGCAGCTGCCTGCTGATGGTTGAAGCTGGACAAGCTCCTCGAAATCGTAAAAGGACAAGGCTAAAACCACTCTGCTCTGCTGCTTCGAAACTTCGAACACGTCGAAAATCTTGTTTTGACCGTCGTACCTTTCAAGCAGATGTTTTTCCCACTTGTCAAAACGTTTCTTCGACTTTCGAAAAATCAAGATTTTTTCGTCATCTAACGCTGGAACCATTAAGCCCTTGTCTTTTCGCAGTGCATCCAGCAGATAGGCTTGCTTCAGTGAAATCGCTAAGCAACGATGATTCTTTTTGGCTATGTGAAAGAACGAATTCAATCGGTCAGCATCTGAATAGGAAAACTCAGCAAGCACTATACCATCAGCCCCCGCCACGACGCTGTCAAGTTTGTTTTCAACCTCAGGTTCAGAGGAAACAGTTGCGCCCGTCATGTTCGTGGCTTCAGTTACTATTGCAGTTGGCTCAGCTTTTCTGGCGTTTTCCACAAAATCACGGGTCATCTCAGGCTTGGCACCGTGGTCCCTGAAGTCTCCGGTGTACACAACCGCGCCGTTCGAAGTGTGAATGACAAAACCGTAAGCGCCAGGAACCGAATGGTCAACGTGAAACGGCTCAATCTCTAAGTTGCCTACAGAGATTTTCTTGCCCGTGCGGAACGCCCTAAACTCTATGTCCGAGACGCGGAACTCCAAGTCTGCACGGCGCACCTCGCTTAACGCCTGCAAAATTGTCTGAGTTGTTTCACCGCAGTAAACAGGAATTTCCCGCTTGATGAACGAAAGGTACGCAGAATGATCCAAGTGCCCATGTGACAGGAAAACAGCGTCAACCTCAGGCGGGCTTCGGTCAAACTTGTAGACCCCGCTGATTTTCGGGAGAATCCCTAGTTCCTGCAGGCTTTTTTCGCTTTTCGGCGAGAGAAACGGAGGCGAGTAAAACTGTTTTTTCATGGCGAAGGACATGCCGAAATCAAGAAACACTCGCGTGTCCCTGTCTTGCAGTAAAATTTTGTTTCCGCCAATTTCGTTTACGCCGCCGTAGAACGTTAACGTGGTTTTGTTTTTAACCAATCTGTTTTCCCTCCGTTTTTCCCGTTTTTCTGCAAACGTTTGCCATCGCCGCCATTACCGATGGCATGGTGAAAACGCTGAAAATCCGTGTGTACTTCGTGTTACTTACCTTTTTGACGGTGGCAACATCACCGCCGCCCTTCAAGTAGCCGCTCACGAACGCTTTGGCGATGGCTTGGGCTTTGCCGTTGCTGTACAAAGGTTGAAGATAATGACCCGCGTAGTACAGGAAAACTGCAATGTCCCATGCTTTGTCGCCTTCGTGAGAAGCCTGCTCAAAATCCAACAAGTAAACGTTATCGTCAGGGTCGAATATCACGTTTTCTGGTTTTGTGTCGCCTAATGTAACGTTAAGAGCATGTACTTGCGCGTACACCTCGCCTACTTTCTCAATTTTTGCAAGGTCTTTTTCTGCTTCTCTGCCCTTAGGTTTGGCGATGCGTTTGATGGCTCTGCTGAGGTCTTCGCCTTCTATGAATTCCATGAAAACTAGACGCTTGCTGTGACTTACATGTAAAATCTTCGGAACCCTGATTCCTTCACAGCGCAGAAACTCGCTTATAGCACATTCCTTTTCAAGTCTGGTTCGTCCTAGGACGGCTATGTTTCTTGCTCCAAACGACCACAAGGATAGTGGAAACCACTTGAACCCAGTCCAGTCCTTGAAGCGTTTAACAAGAACCTTACTTTCCATGCCATTAGGGTAGGCTTTAATCAAGAAAACGTCGTTTAGGACGCCGCCGACTGGTTCAAACGTGATTTTGGCTTTTTCGCCATTAAGAAGAATCTTTCGTGTAAAAGCTTCTATGTCAAGACGATCCGCCAGAGAAACTAAGCCTTTTGCTGTTGGAACAAACACGTATTTCTGGGGATCCACGAAACACCGCGCCGGATCTGCCTCTCTTTTCAACGTGAATTTCTGAAGTTTCAGCAGAGCTTCTGTGTTCTGCGAAAAAAAGTTCAGGAGCTGCGGGAAAGAAGCAAGCACTGACGTGAACAGGGTTCTCGGCGCGTTTTTTGAGATGTTTGTTAAGCGGACTTTTGGGTTTTTGCTTTTCGCCACGAACTTTTTGGGAACCATGACATAGTCGTCTGAAAACGCGATTTTGTTATCTTTTTCCAGTTGTTTCAGGGCTTCCATGTAGCCGTGGAATACTACTTCAACCTCTTCTTTTGGCGCTGCGTCGTTCATGAAGTTTGACGTGCCATAAGCCAGTGGCGGAAAAATTCTGACGCGGTTCAGCATGACTTCGTACATGAAGTATTTGGGTTTTATGTGGAGTTGATGCGCAAGGTCTGGGAAGCTGAGCACTAAGTTTTCCAGAAGTTCAAGGATTAGCCGTTTCTTCAATAATACTTCTTGCTTGTGCAGGTATTCTTTGCCAAGGAGGGCTGTGTGCGGGAAAATTAATGTGCCTGCTAAAGCTTCGCCAAGGAAGCCTCGGTCTACGTCTCTCTCGAAAACCCACTGGTCAACCGCAAACAAGATTACGCTTCTTTTACCGATTATTTTGACGTAACTCATTAGTCTGGGTTGGAAGTCGCGGATTACCAGCACGGCTTCTAATGTTGCTCTCGTGTTTGATGTTCCAGTGGAATAGTTGCCGAGTACGCTTATGGCGCTGATTTGAGCTGAGCCAGCGACATGCCTGCAAAACTCGAGAACTTGCTGCTGTAGTTTACCTTTTGAGCCGCCAGAGTCTTTGTTCAACCCTTCACCTTGCAAGATGTGATAAATAGAAGTATGAACTTAAGGAGATAAATTTACTGTTTTTGCTGCACCTTTGAGATAGGCAGATAATGTGCGGGGTGTGTTCTTGTTTGTGGCCTACTGTTTTGGAGTGGTTTTTATTGTGTGTACGTGAAATACGTGGGTTTAGATTAGTGGTTCTTATGTTCGGATTTTTTTAATCATGGGGTTCAGTGTTGCGCTAGATGTTTCAACTGTTATGTTGTTGGTTGTTGGTGTGCTTATTTTTTTGCATATGATGCTGAGCGAGTTTTCGGTGAAATTAAGCAGGTTTTGTCCTTCGTTTGTTAGGTTGTAGGTTTTTCTTGGTCTTTCGTTGTTCATGTTCCATTGGCTGTTGACGTAGCCTTTTTTTTCTA
>JAFGLT010000117.1 GCA_016927895.1 Candidatus Bathyarchaeota archaeon
CATTAAAATCACGTGCGACGAAATGCGCTACATCGCTTTGTTTGAAAGCGTCAGCGGCGCCGGCGTCAAAGACTGCATAATCGATGAGGAACAGGGACGCGCAATATTCATAGTTAACAAAGGTCAAGTGGGCGTTGCCATAGGAAAAGGCGGCAGAAACATCCACACTCTTGAGAGAATGACTGGGAAAAAACATGAGATAATCGAGTACTCAGAAGACCCCGTGCAGTTCATCAAGAACGCGCTGAAACCAGCAGCAGTCAGAGAAGTTCGCGTTTCTGAAAGAACCGACGGAAAGAAAATGGCAGTCGTGACGGTTAACCCAAAAGACAAGGGCGTCGCCATAGGTAAAAACGGCAAAAACGCCGAACGCTTGCGCTTCTTAGCAAAACGCTATTTCGACATTCAAAACGTCAGCATCACTTAGCCACCTTATAACGAGGGAAGCTAAGCGATAAAACGTCACGGATTATAGTGTCGAAAAGACAACGCTCAACAAAATACAACTTATGTTATTGTTCGCTGTCTTCCTCGTTGGCTTCGTTGTTTTCTTCATCTGCGTCTTCATAAGGTAAGGTTGTTTGTGTTTCGCTTCTAAGAAGCAAGTTAATTAGGGCTTTCTCGTCTACTTCTGCACGTGTTCTCCAGTCTAGGTAAAGCTGGTTGTTATCGTCTTGTTGTAGATAGCCGTAGCGGATGTACCTGTCGAGGTTTAAGCCGACTTTCCATCCTGGCAGCTTCTCGCCGAGCAGTTTTTCCACGTCTTTTCGGGGTGATTGTCCATTTTTGCTGATGATATGTGCGACCGTTACGGCTAAGCCTGCTAAGTCGTCGATTCGCCAGCCTATCATTTTTGTTTCTTTCGGAGTCAAGTCTCCCCGTAACGTTATGTAGAAACGTGCTTTGTCCAGTTCATCTATGGACGGTTTCTTAGTCGGTGTTTTTTCTTCTTCAAAAACGGTTTTAACCTGCAAATCCAGTGCCTTTAAGTAGTCGTCGAGGATTTCGAGGACTTTAGGGTAGTCTACGCCTAACGCTTTATGCAGTTCCCAGCCTTTGACGCCTGGTTTCTGGTGTCGCCTGTAAAACAGCATGTGCGTTGCTCGCTTCATTTTGCTCGCGTAAACGCCCCTAGTTTTCTTTCTCAATCTAACTCGCCTCTCTTCCACTTCTGCCAGTTCTCATGCGTAACAGAAATCGGGATTGAAATTGACTGCTGCGTGAGGATCTCCATGTTGGGCGTTTCGAAAGGTTTAATGAAAATCAACTCCTCCAATGGGCGGATCTCTAGCGTCGCGTAACCGTACGATATCAAAAAACTTGTCAGGAAAGCCCGTTCCACAGTCTCCTCATATGTGTTTGCGCCGATGAAATCCCAGTATAGGATTTTGCCGTCGGCGCCTTTTTCCTTCACTGTATCCTTCAGTTCTCGCCAATAACCTTCCAGTTCATCAGAGAAGAGTTTGTCTCCGAGAATCCGCTGCTTCACCAACTCGTCTCGGCTGGTGGTTCCAATCGCAACTTCCTCGACGTCAAGGTCTGGCCATCTTTCCTTAATCGGCAACAAGCCATCCCAGTACCGCATAGCAGCAGCGAGGCTGTTCATGCTGAGTTGCTCCTGCTCAACCAGTGGGTGCCACGCTTTCAGGAACAGATTTAGCATTTCTTCTTTGCTTGCCTGCGTGATTTTTTCTTCAAGCAGAAACGGGTCAGTATAAAGCGACGTGGAGCAGTGTTTAACCCATTCACTTTGAAGCTTGATAACAGACGCCAAGTGGTGAATCGCCTCTGAATCCAAGTTCAACTCGTCGACTTCTTCCCACTGGGGAAAATACTCTTGCACAACTTTGATTATGCTGTCAATATCAAGCAGAAACGGGTCCACGGTGCGGTTTTCTATAGCCGTGCACATTTCTATTATGCGCTGCAGTTTTTCTCTGCCGAATTTCTTCTGCTCTTTTTTGGACTGCACTATGCAACCTCTCGGACTACTGATTTGCCTTCCACGTTTTGCACGGTGATTATGTTGGCGTTCTGCTGAGCGAAGGTAATCTGGCTTGGCGTGATAACGATGTACTGCGCCGTAGTGTCCTTTATCATTGACAAGAGCATGCGTGCAATCATTTCCCTGTTCTTCGGGTCCATATGAATGTCATACTCGTCAACAGCTCTGAACGGTGAACGAACATGTTGCTGTAGCGCTAACAGGAAACTCATGGTCGCCGTGGTTCTTTCTCCTCCGCTTTGAGTGTAAGCATCCAGCGCCACAGGTTTTCCGCCCTTGAAGCCTACGAGAATTTCTAACCCTGCGGTTTCGATGTCATGACCATTTGCAAGTCGTACTTCGCCCGTTGCTAAGGTTTGCCCCATAATCTTCTGGTACTCCAAGTTCACGCGTTCCAACAGGCGTTGCATCACAGTTCGCCAAGCTTGTAGCCTCGTTTTGACCTCTTCAAGGGTTTTCTCACGGTTTTCCGCAACCACCTGGGCCTTCTCCTTTAGCTCCAAGTAAAGCTTGGAGTAAGACTCGTACATGCGCTCTATATCTTCTGAAACGTCCGCGAGCGCAGCTAAATGGCCGTCAGTAACACGGATTTCGTCGAGAATGTCCGCAACGCTTTTAATCACGGCGATTCGGGCGCCTGACTGTTCTGCCTTCGCAGTAGCCTCGTTAAGATTGGCTTTAGCGTCTTTAACTGCGCGGTCGATTTTTTTCAGGTCAGCCGTCACGTTTTCTTTGCGGTACTGCAACAAAGCTAGTTGAACGCGGTTGTCTAAAACGTGACTAGTAACTTTTTCAGCTGCTTCCTCCACATTTTGCATTTTAGTTTTGTTTTCTGCTACTTTTTCGTTTATCTTTGAAAGGTTCTGCCGCGAGTTCGATAGCATTTCCCGCAGGTTTTCTCTTCTAAACAGTTTAAACTGGCTTGCGTTTTTCTGGATTTCAGGCTCCAACGCTGCGGCTTCTTCAAGCAACTGCTGAACCATGTAGACAGTGGCCTCGTTTTCGGCGATTCCGCGTTCAAGACTGAAGCGCTCATCTAGAACCGTTTTCATTGTTTCCTTTAGTGCTTCATGCTGGTTCTGCTGGTCTGTAAGTTGACCCTTCGCCGTTTTTGTTTCCTCGTCGATTCGGTTCAGGTTCTCCTGTTCGTTTTCCCTGTCTGCCTGTAAGGCTTTGAGTATGCCTTCACGGCGTTCCACTTCCGCCCACGAAAGCTCGCGGTCCAGAAACCTGCGTTTCGTCTGCATCTGTTTTTTCTCTTGGTACTTTGCGTACTGTTCGCGCCAATAGTTAAGCGTCTGCTCTGCGGACTCCAAAAGCTTGCTCACTGATTCTTCTTGGCTGAGAATACGCGTTAGTTTATGCTGGGCTTGCAGCACGTTTTCGCGGAAAGGTTCTAAACCCACGGCCGCTTCTACCATGCGTAGCTTTTCTATGTTGGAGAGCACTGAGAACTGTTCCACCATGTTCTGGTGCATTATGATAAGCATGTTGTCGGGGTCAACGCCGAACTTGCCTAAAAGGCGTTCAACGTCTTGTTTCGTGGCTGCGCTGTTCTCCAGTTCAAACCAGTATTTGCCGTCTCTCCTCAGGACGCGGGTGAGGAAAAGCTGGTCTTTGTTGTATTTTCGAACTGGGCGTTTTCCGCCTCGCGTGCTGTTGTCCAAAATGAGCGTAACGCGCGCTTTGTCCTTACCCCAACGTATCAAGTCACTCAGCTTTCTCGACCGTTCTGTGTACGATTGCCCCAGACCAACTGAAATGGCTAAGAGAAGCGAGGATTTTCCTGAGCCGTTGGGTCCGCCGATGACGTTCACGCCGGGTCTAAAGGGTACCCTAGCGTACTCGTAGCTCATGAAGTTCTCCAAGATAACTTCCTGTATTAACATTGTAGATTATTTGCCTCTGAATTAGCGTGCCTTAATAGGTGAAAAATCTATTATTTAACCAAATTGG
>JAFGLT010000023.1 GCA_016927895.1 Candidatus Bathyarchaeota archaeon
CCAGCCGAAAGTGAACATCACGAAAAAACGCTTTGAAGAAGCCGTGGAAAAAGCCAAAGAATACATAGTCGCCGGTGACATATTCCAAGTTGTCCTCTCTAAACGCTACGACTTCCACATTAAAGGCGACTTAATGGCGTTTTACCGTTCTCTACGCGAGATAAACCCGTCACCATACATGTATTTCTTTAAAGCAGGCGACAAGCAAATAGTCGGCTCCAGCCCAGAAATGCTCGTCAGAGTTGATAACCGAGTGGTTGAAACTTTCCCCATAGCTGGAACAAGACCCTGCGTGGAAAACCCGAGCGAAAACGACCGGCTAGCCAAAGAGTTACTTGCAGACCCTAAAGAACAGGCTGAGCATGTAATGCTGGTTGACTTAGCCAGAAACGACGTTGGAAAAATCGCAAAGTTCGGAAGCGTACACGTTCCAGAATTCATGAAAGTCCATAGATACAGCCACGTGCAGCACATAGTTTCGCAAGTTGTAGGCGAACTACAAGACAACAAAGAATGTTACGACGCTTTAAGAGCGGTTTTCCCAGCAGGCACGGTTTCAGGAGCACCAAAAGTCCGCGCCATGGAAATCATTGAGGAACTCGAACCTACTAAAAGAGGCCCTTACGCGGGCGCTGTCGGCTACTTCTCGTATAACGGTAACGCTGATTTCGCCATAACCATCCGAACCCTATTCTCAGACGGAAACAAAGCCTGCATTCAGGTGGGCGCGGGCATAGTGGCTGATTCTGTTCCAGAACGCGAGTGGTTTGAAACTGACCATAAAGCTGAGGCACTCATGAAGGCACTTAAAAAAGCAGGAGACGAAACAGGTTGAAAGTTTTAGTCATAGACAACTACGATTCCTTCGTTTACAACCTTGTCCAATACAGCGGAGAGCTCGGAGCAGAGGTTATCGTCTACCGAAACGACCAAGTCAACTTGGAGCAGGTTAAGAAGCTTAAACCCGACAGAATAGTTATTTCTCCAGGTCCGGGGACTCCCGAAGACGAGCGGTACTTTGGTGTCTGTACATCAATCCTGAAAGACGTAAGCCGCAAGGTTCCCACTCTCGGTGTCTGTCTCGGTCACCAAGGAATAATCCATGCTTTCGGCGGAAAAATAGTCTCTGCAAAAAAGTTGATGCATGGAAAAACCTGTACAATAAAACATGACGAAAAAGGCATTTTCAACGGCGTCCGCAACCCATTCACCGCAACCCGCTACCATTCGCTCGCAGGCGATAAATACTCAATTCCACCGTGCCTCCACGTAACTGCGGTGGCCATTGATGATGGAGAGATAATGAGTGTCCGCCACGCTGAATACCCCATCGACGGCGTACAGTTTCACCCAGAATCTATACTTTGCGAGGATGGAAAACTTGTTATGAAAAACTTTCTGGAAGGCACAGATGAAAAATGATTAGAGAAGGTATACAGAAACTAATTGAAGAAAAAAACCTGACATTCGAAGAATCGCAGGAAATCATGAGAGAAATAATGTCGGGAAAAGCAGCAAACGCGCAAATCGCCGCGTTTTTGACAGCCCTACGAGTGAAAGGCGAAACGGTTGAAGAACTAATAGCCTTCGCCACGGTCATGCGTGAACATTGCCGCAGAATCCACCCGCGCGTACAAAGCCGCCTCGTGGACACGTGTGGAACAGGCGGCGACAAAACAAAAACGTTTAACATAAGCACAGCCGCGGCTTTTGTGGTTGCTGGCGCGGGCGTTGCCATAGCGAAGCACGGAAACAGGTCGGTTACGAGCAAGAGCGGCAGCGCCGATGTTTTGGAGAAACTTGGTCTTAATCTTAACATGGGGCCTGGGGAAGTTCAGAACACAATCGAACGGGTCGGAGTGGGGTTCATGTTTGCGCCTGCCTTCCACCCTGCTATGAAGTACGCGGTTCAGCCAAGAAGAGAGATAGGCATCCGCACCGTATTCAACATTCTCGGTCCAATGACGAATCCCGCCTCTGCCAACGCGCAGCTGCTTGGTGTTTACGACTCAAAACTGACGACACCAATGGCTTACGCCTTGAAGAAGCTTGAATGTGAAGAAGCAATGGTTGTCCACGGGCTGGATGGGTTGGACGAGATTTCTACGTTAGGCAAAACATCCATTGCTTGGTTAAAGGAAGGCGAGGTTGCAAGCATAGAGGTCGCGCCAAAAGACTTTGGCGTCAAGCAAGCCCGCATAGCAGACATTAAAGGAACAACACCTGAGGAAAGTGCTGAAATACTATTCAAAATTCTGAACGGCAACAGCACTGTCGATGACCCGAGAACAGAGATAGTACTTGTCAACAGCGCCGCGGGAATAATGGTGGGTGGAAAAGCAGACGATTTCAATTACGGCATGACCGTAGCCCGCAAATCAATTGAAAGCGGCGATGCTTATAAAAAACTCAAAGCGTTAATCAAGGCTTCTGGCGGCGACCTGTCAAAACTTGAGGAGTTAGAGGCAAAGTATGGCTGATTTCCTTGACACTCTAGCACAGAGCGCGAGGGCAACCATAGATAGCGGCTACTACGAAGCGGTACCTGAGGAGGCAGCTTCTCGAGTCAGCTTGAAAAAGGCAATTCTCGAAGCCAAGCACGCTCCTGTCATCACTGAAATCAAAGCCGCTTCTCCGTCCGCAGGAACAATCAGAGAAAACATTAAGGCCTGCAGCATAGCGGAAAGCATGGAAAAAGGCGGAGCCATCGGGATTTCTGTCCTAACGGAACCCAAACATTTCAACGGGTCCCTGAGTTCGCTCGTTAAGGCGCGGCGAACAGTGAAGCTGCCGATTCTCATGAAAGACATAATCCTAAGACCTGTTCAGTTGGAAGTTGCTTCGAATTTAGGGGCTAACGTTGTGTTGTTTATAGAGGCTCTTTTTGACAGAGGCTACTGTGAATCTACGCTTAGTGACATGATAGCAACTGCGCACTCGAAAGGTCTTGAGGTTCTGCTGGAAACACATACTGAAGCGGAGTTTCGTTATGCCGTGGGAACTCGAGCTGATTTGGTAGGTATTAACAACCGAAACTTGGCAACATTAAAAGTTGATTTGAACGTGACCAAGAAGATTTTGGAACAGAATAATGCTGAAGGCAAGATTGTTGTGAGTGAGAGTGGAGTTACCACGCCTGCTGAACTGCGTTTTCTGCGTTTATATGGTGCTCAAGCGTTTCTTGTAGGGTCAGCGGTGATGTTAGCTAAGGACATTGAAGGGAAAGTTAAGGAGTTAGTGTCAGCCTTATGACGGTTGTCAGAGTGAAAATTTGTGGGATAACCCGAAAAGAAGATTTGGACGTGGCCGTTGAGGCTGGAACCGACGCGCTTGGGTTCGTGGTGGGCGTAGCATCTTCCCCAAGAAACCTGCCGCTAACTGAAGCTGAAAGGCTGATTAGGCAAGTTCCACCCTTCGTAAAAAGCGTGTTAGTCACGGTTCCGCGAAGCATCGACGACTTTTCAGATTATGAAAAGCTTAATCCAGATGCCATTCAAGTTCACGGAGAAAAACTGAACGCCGTCGAGTCTGTTCGACGGAAACTTCCAAACACCATGTTGATAAAGAGTATCAACGCACAGGTTGCTAATGACTTTGATGCCGTCTCAAGAGCAGCGACGCTGTTTGATGCGGTTCTTCTTGACTCCTTTGTGGAGGGGCAGTATGGCGGAACAGGCGTGGTTCATGACTGGGAAATGAGCAAACGTGTAAAGCAGTTTATTCAGCCAAAACCGTTAATTCTAGCGGGAGGACTGAACCCTGAGAATGTTGCTGAGGCAGTGCGTACTGTTAGACCCTACGGGGTGGACGTGTCCAGCGGCGTTGAGCAGCAACCAGGAATAAAGAGCCACCAAAAGATATTTGATTTCATAAAAAACGCGAAGAAGGTTAGAACATGAAAAAACTTGATAGCTATCCGATTGACGGAAAATTTGGAAAATACGGCGGTCGCTTTGTTCCAGAAGTGTTAATGGCCGCGATTGGCGAGTTGGAAGAAGCTTATGCAAAGGTAAAACAAGACCCAGAATTCAACAAGGAACTGAAGTATTACCTTTCAGAGTACGCTGGAAGACCCACACCGCTTTACTACGCAGAGAATTTAACAAAAAAGATTGGCGGGGCAAAAATCTACTTGAAACGGGAAGACCTTGCACATGGAGGCGCCCACAAAATCAACAACACGCTCGGACAGGCTTTGCTGGCTAAGAAAATGGGAAAGAAACGTGTAATCGCCGAGACTGGTGCAGGTCAACACGGAGTTGCCACGGCTATTGCTTGCGCTGCCTTAGGCTTGAAGGCTGAAGTGTACATGGGCTCCGAGGACATGCGAAGGCAGAGGCTCAACGTGTTCAGGATGAAACTTTTAGGCGCGGAAGTGCACCCTGTCGATTCTGGCTCTAAAACGTTAAAGGACTCCATAAACGAGGCGTTCAGAGACTGGGTAACCAACATTGAGAGCACTTACTACTTGATAGGCTCGGTTGTTGGTCCCCACCCGTACCCAATGCTCGTCAGGGATTTCCAAAGCGTCATAGGCAACGAGTTGAAAGAGCAGTTCAGGCAGAAAGAGAAGCGCTTTCCCGATGCGCTGGTTGCCTGCGTCGGCGGAGGAAGCAACGCCATAGGCACGTTCTACCCGTTTGAAGACCACCCAGAAGTGCAGTTGTACGGGGTTGAAGCAGCAGGGGAAGGAATAGAATCCAACAAGCACGCGGCTGCCTTAGGCGCGGGGTCGGAAGGCGTCTTCCACGGCATGTTAACCTATGTTCTCCAAGACACTGAGGGGCAGATACAGACAACTCACAGCATTTCTGCAGGTTTGGATTATCCTGGTGTTGGACCCGAGCATTCCTTTTTGAAGACGTTGCAGAGAGCTAAGTACTTTTCAGCTACGGACACGGAAACAGTGGAGGCTTTCTGTGCGCTATCCAAGGAAGAAGGTATAGTCCCCGCGTTGGAATCTTCGCACGCCATAGCATTTGCGAGGAAACTCGCTCGAAAAATGAAACGCGAAGAAACTATTGTTGTTACATTGTCTGGTCGCGGAGATAAGGATGTTGAAGTTGTAGCAGATTTCTTGGGAGTGAAAATATGAGCGATATAACAAAGGTTTTCCAGAAGCTGAAGTCGAAAGGCGAAGGCGCGCTTGTAGGGTACGTGACGGGAGGCGACCCTAAACCCGAATTTACCACTAGGATTGCAGAGGCACTGGTCAAAGGCGGCGTGGATATCCTTGAACTAGGAATTCCGTTTTCTGACCCAATAGCGGATGGACCTACGATTCAGTCTGCCAGCGTACACGCTTTGGAAGCGGGAACAACGCCACAAATGGTTTTGGGCTTGGCTGGAGAAGTTAAAAACAAGCATGGCGTGCCAGTTGTGATTTTAACGTACTTCAATCCTGTTTTCCGTATGGGCGTGGAGCGATTTTTCAGGTTGGCAAAAAGCTTCGGGGTTGACGGGGTCGTGGTTCCTGACCTTCCAGTGGAGGAGGCGGAAGCTTACTGTGAAGCCGCGAAAAGTTATGGGGTGGACACCATTTTTCTTGCAACGCCCTCAACTTCAAACGAACGGTTATGCAAGATTTTGGGGTGCACCTCGGGCTTTCTTTATGTTGTTTCGCATTTTGGGGTTACAGGAGCACGCGAGGCTTTGGAGGAGTCGACTGTGCAGTTAATCCAGCGGTTTGTGCCGGATACTTCTGGACGGATTCCGTTGGCTGTGGGTTTCGGAGTTTCAAAACCTGAGCATGCAAAGAGCATTATCGAGGCTGGAGCTGACGGCGTTATCGTGGGAAGCACTTTCGTCAACATCGTCCGTAAACATGAAGGCGACGTTGAAAAGATGCTTGAAGAGTTGGGGGCGCTGGCGCGTGAGCTTAAAGAAGCTATAAAAAGCGTAGGTAAAACTGAATAGAAAAAAGGTGTGTTTGATAGGCTTAGGTTTTTCTTCTTGCTACGAAAACTGCAAGACTTATGCCGACTACGACGACAATTATGAGTATAATGATTACTCCGCCTGTGCCCTGGCCAAACAACCCTGAAGGCTCAGGTGTTACGATGGGTTCTGTGGCTATGTAAGCTGTGATTGTCGGGTCGTGTTCAATTCTGTAGCCGCTGTATTCTGGGTAGGCTATTGTGTAGAAGTAATTGGCGCGGCTCATGTTTGCGATTGTTGAAGCGGCTTTGGCGGCGAGCGCGGGGTACATGTGTACGACGACGGCTGGTAGGAACTTCATTAAGCCTACGTGGTATGCAAATAGTCCTCCGTTGCCTGCGTAGCCCGATATCTTAG
>JAFGLT010000024.1 GCA_016927895.1 Candidatus Bathyarchaeota archaeon
AAGGGCGTGCCGAGTTCCAAGGGAGTAATTTGATGCCGGAAGCAGTCATATTCGACTATGGTGTTGGGAACATTCTCAGCCTGAAATGCGCCTTGGAAAAAGTCGGGTTAAACGTTGAAATCGGCGTTTCCGCGCAGCAGCTGAAGAAAGCAGATGCCATCGCGTTGCCGGGGGTTGGAAGCTTTTCGGCTGCCATCACTAAACTTAATGTCGTGAAAGACACGCTTTTTGCTGCTGTGGAAAACGGCACGCCGCTAATCGGGATATGCCTTGGCTTGCAGTTGTTCTTTCCGGAAAGTGAGGAAGGTCCAGGAGAGGGCTTGGCGCTTTTCGAGGGCAAAAACGTCTGGTTGCGAGGCGAGGTGAAGGTGCCTCACATGGGCTGGAACACACTTCGGCTGGTAAAGCAGAACCCGCTTTTTGATGGTGTTGCTGACGAGTCTTACGTGTACTTTGTTCATTCGCTTTACCCAGTGCCAACACACAAGGAGATTGTGGCGACGGAAACAGATTACGGCGAAACTTTTACTTCAGCCATAGCTAGCAAAAACGTGTTCGGCACGCAGTTTCACCCAGAAAAATCAGGCGACATTGGGCTGAAAATCTTGGAGAACTTCGCTAACATAGTGAAGAGGTGACCGCGGTTGCAGTTGATTCCAGCTATTGATTTGATGAAGGGCGAGATTGTCCGGCTGACACATGGCGACCCGAAAACTGCCAAGGTGTACAGCCAATTTGGCGGGCCAGTGGAAACCGCGAAGAAATGGCAGGCGGACGGAGCAAAGAAATTGCATATAATCGATTTGGATGCGGCGTTAGGCATGGGGAACAACCTGTCGGTTATCGCAGAAATCGCTGAAAACACGGACTTTCCCATCCAAGTTGGCGGCGGAATACGCAACATCGAGGCTGTCGAAAAGGTACTTGGGCTGGGAGTCAACCAAGTTATTCTCGGCGCTTTAGCGTTCAGCGACCCACAAAAAGTAACACAGATCCAGCAGGCATTCGGCGCAAAATCGGTGATTGTTGCTTTAGACAATAGAGATGGCAAAATAATGGTTGAAGGCTGGAAAACCGCGACGGCGATAGGCATTAAAGAAGCGTTAGAAAAGTTTGTGGCGCTCGGCGTTAAAGCGTTTCTGGTGACTTCAATAACTAAAGATGGTACACTTTCAGGTCCAGACCTTGACACGCTCAGGGAAGCATGCCATTACCCCGACGTGGAGGTAATTGCGGCTGGCGGAATAGGCGGCTTGAACGATTTGGTGGCGCTGAGGAGCGTGGGCGTTGAAGGCGCGGTGATTGGAAAAGCCTTGTATGAGGGTAGGTTCACGTTGAAAGAAGCATTAAAAACAGTAGGAGAAAACAAAGGATGCCATTAGCGAAGCGAATAGTACCCTGCTTGGATGTGACCCACGGTACGGTCGTCAAGGGGATCAACTTTTTGAACTTGCAAAAGGCTGGCGACCCTGTTGAGTTGGCAAAGCGTTATTCGGATGAAGGCGCTGACGAACTGGTTTTTCTTGACATAACTGCTTCCTCGGACAACAGAGACATACTTCGAGGGGTTGTTGAGGGCGTAGCAAGAGCGATTAGCATACCGTTCACCGTTGGCGGCGGAATCCGTAATGTGTCGGACGCCCGTTTCGTGTTGTGCAGCGGAGCAGACAAGGTTTCAGTAAACACAGCAGCGGTTGAGAACCCTAAGGTGATAACTGAGCTTGCCGATGTGTTTGGGCAGCAATGTGTCGTGGTAGCTATAGACGCGAAAAGGAACCGTGAGCAGAGAGCCGACAAGATAATGGTGGACGCTCAGGAAGGTCCAGTTTGGTTTGAAGTTTACACTTACGGCGGGAGAAAACCGACTGGGATAGATGCTATAGGCTGGGCGTTGCGGGCTGCGGAGCTTGGCGCGGGCGAGTTCCTTGTGACCTCTATGGATAAGGACGGCACGAAGGACGGTTATGACATAGAGTTGACGCGGACGATTTCTGAAAAAGTGAATGTACCCGTTATTGCAAGCGGTGGCGCTGGGGTGCCTGAGGATTTTGTTGAGGTTTTCACGGATGGGAAAGCTGATGCGGCGTTGGCGGCTTCTGTTTTCCATTATAACCAGTATCCTGTTCCCGTAGTAAAGGAGTTCTTACGTAAGCAGGGGGTGATTGTTCGACCTTGACTGAAGAGTTGCTGAAGAAACTGGATTTCAAGAAGGGCAACGGTCTCATACCAGTAGTTGTGCAGGACGCTGAGTCCAAAGCGGTGCTTATGCTGGCTTACGCTAACGAGGACGCCCTAGCAAAGACGTTAAGCACGGGCTACGCGCATTACTGGAGCCGCTCGCGGAAAAAACTGTGGATGAAAGGCGAAACATCAGGCCACACGCAAAAAATAAAGCAAGTAACGACGGACTGCGATTACGACACGTTACTGTACGTAGTGGAACAGAAAGGACCCGCATGCCACACAGGCGAATACACCTGCTTCCACAACAAGCTAAAAGGGTAGTAACAATTTTGCATCTCTGGGGTGACTACCCCCCTCCCCTATAAATACGTTGGATTCTTCTGTAACATTTGCGTTTGAGGGTCAGTTGAGGCTTTTAGTCTATGCGTTGTTTGCTGTGTTTGAATGTTGTGCTTGTTCAGTTTGCCTATTTAGTTTGGTTCGTTTGTGGTGTAGTAGCGCTTCGGCGGTGAAAACTGCCATAGCTAACGCGGTCACCGATATTAGTAAAACGAAGAAAACTTTGAACATGTAGTTTTCAACGGAATAGTGTAAGGCAAAAACACCGAGTTAAACGATTAGAATGCTCATGAAGACGAGCGCGTAAACCAACATTTTCGGAAGCATGCGCCGTACAATCCACATGTAGCCTCTCACACGGGCTTTATCTTTGGTTACGTACTCGCCGTAATTGTTCTTCTGCAGGTAGCCCATGTCTTCGAGCTTCTGCAGGTGCCTGTAAGCCACGCTGGGGCTGCTGAGGTCGGCGCCTTTCATGACATCTCGTCGACCTACTGGTTTGCCCTTCCTAACTGCGTATGGGTAAACGCTGAGAGTGATGCCCTCAAGATCCTCGTTACTTGTATTCGACACGTTTACGCCTCACACGCACATTGACTATTTTGCGACTAAGCCGGATTAGTTTTACTCAAAAGCCTCAAAAACAATTGTTTTTAACTCAAGAAAACATGGCTTCATTGTTCGTTTAGGAACGCGAGAACGTCTTCGTCAAACTTTTTTCCCATGGTAGCCATGTGACCCTTGCCTTCGTAAAGAACTAGTTTAGCATTCGGAATTCCACCTGTTGTTTCGCGAAGCAGCCCCACTGGGCAATAGTAGTCTTTGTCGCCGGCAATCACAAGTGTAGGCGCCTTGATTTCAGAGAGCCTGTTTTTGGTGTTATGCGCCATTTCTGCTTTGCCTTCAACCAGCAAATCTGAGGGTTTATCGGTGTTGCTCCACATTAACGGGCCAATGTAACCCATGAAAAACTTCATAAATGCTTTCTCGACTCTGTCTCCCTCAATTATGGGCTCCAAACTTCTGAGAGCCTCTTTCTTTTTGCCTTCACTGAGTAACTCCGCGTATCTCATGTCTAACTCGTTTCCTTCATCACTAAACTTGTAACAAGACACAGCAATGACTAAACGGCGGACCAGCTCAGGATGGTCAGCAGCAAAATGCTGTGCGATTAATCCGCCATAAGACATGCCCATTACATCATGAGGTTCCCCGTCAAACTCGTCTTTAACAATTGCTGCATAGTCTTCAGCCATATCTCGAGTCGTGTACCCTTCAGGCAACTCAGGTTTTCGACCTAAAGCATAAACCTCATAGTGCTTGGCTATGAGTTTAAACTGGCCAAAAACTCGAATCATGAAACCTGAAGGAAGAGTATTGCCAGGTCCACCACTGAAAACAAGAAGCCTTTTTTCTCCTTCACCGAAGCGAACATAAGGGATCCCGTTACTAAAAACTCCCTTCTCAACCATTTCTAACTCCCCGTAACCAATTTGTATCCTGCGCAAATAAGTCTTAACACCTCTTGACTCTGTTATTTTCAGCTTGGTTTGAATACTGTATGCTTGCGTTGCTGGTATGGGCGGCGAAAGCTCAGATACATGGACTAATAGTTTTTAAGAAAATCTCCCCTTATTCTATATGAGAGTTAACGCAAGCAACTCTTTATTCGATAACGGGTGAAAATTGTTGTCTTTACATGTAGCTATGCTTTACGACAGGCAGAAAGATAAGAAAGTGAAGTGCCGTTTGTGTGCGCGCCGGTGTCTCATAAGCGACGGCGCGACTGGTTTTTGTTTAGTGCGTAAAAACGAGGGTGGCACACTTTACTCGTTGAATTACGGGAAAGCTGTTTCCGCAGCTGTTGACCCGATAAGCAAGAAGCCTCTTTCGCATTTTAACCCTGGAGCACTGGTCATGTCTGTGGCGGCGGCTGGCTGTAACTTTCGTTGCAAATTCTGTGATAACTGGATGGTAAGCCAAGAAACAGAAGTGATGGGCAAGGTTTTTCCCCCCGCCGAAATTGTCAAGGCGGCAAGAGACCGAAGCTGCCAAGGAATAAGCTACACGTATACTGAACCGACGATTTACATGGAGTACGCGTATGAAACCGCCAAACTCGCGCATAAGGTGGGCTTCTTCAACACTTTCGTAACGAACGGGTACCTGACGCCTGAAGCCGTGAAAACAATCGCGCCGTATTTGGATGCGGCTACGGTTGACTTCAAAGGAGGCGGCGACCCAGGCTTCTACAAGAGCTTCTCAGCAGTTCCAAGCGTGGAGCCGATTTATGAAGCGCTTAAGGAGTTCAAGAGAAACAGAGTTCACATCGAAATCACCAACTTGGTTGTTCCGAAAATAGGCGATTCTATGGACAGAATAAAAGAGATGGCAACATGGATTAAAGACGCGCTGGGTCGAGACACACCCTTCCACCTGCTGCGTTTTCATCCCGACTACAAAATGACCACGACTCCCGCCACAACCGTCGAAGGCATGGAGAAAGCGTACATGACCGCCCGCAACACGGGACTACATTACGTGTACGTTGGAAACGTTCCAGGCCACCCAGCCGAGAACACTTACTGCCCAAACTGCAACGAACTCTTAATCAAACGTTACAGCTTCGAGATAACCAGATGGAACCTGACAAAAGACATGCGCTGCCCAGTGTGCGCACACCAAATTCCCATCAAAGGAAACCTGCACTCAAGGGGCTCACCGTTTCCGTACGCACTGTTTTAGTAGACGGTTCAGCATTAACTTTTAACAGAGAAGCATGTGGAAGATTACAAATCCAGACGCCGAAGCCGTTCTCTACGACGAATTAGCGAAAAAAAGCTTAGCCAGATACTTCGCCGTCATGCAAAACAAGAAAATAGCGAAGTTCATGACCGCTAAACTGCTCCCAGCAGAATTTGACGAAAACGCCTCACTGGAAACCCTGTGGAAAGAACACGCGGCACGCACTGAAGACTTCCACAAACTTGAAAACGTAATCGACAAAGGCAAAAAACCAGCGTTTCCCAAGCCAACAAAATCATATTTTGATCTGAAAATCACAATCGCCAACAAAATCATGCAGCATTGCCATCTTTGCAACCGCAACTGCGGAGTCAACAGGTCAACGGGCGAGTTGGGGTACTGTAAATGCGGCGACACCATGGCGGTTTCAAGCATTTTCGCTCACGTAGGTGAAGAACCCGAGCTTGTGCCTTCAGGAACCATATTCACCTTGGGTTGCACCATACGCTGTCGCCACTGTCAAAACTGGACCATTTCCCAATGGATGGAACCCGGAAGCACGTGCAAGCCCAGAGACATGGCTGTGGCGGTTGAGCGTTTGCGTTCGAGTGGCTGCAGAAACGTGAATCTTGTAGGCGGAGAACCCACGCCGTGGATTCCTCAGTGGCTGGAAACTTTCAAGCTCTTAAGGGTGAACGTGCCTATCGTCTGGAACTCTAATGCTTATTACAGCCCAGAAACCGCCCGTCTCCTTGCTGGGTTCGCTGACGTTTACCTCTTAGACTTCAAGTATGGGCCAGCAGACTGCGCCGAAAGGATTTCAGACGCACCCGACTACTGGGAAGTCTGCACTCGCAACCACTTGGAAGCCAAGAAACATGGCGAACTGATAATACGCGTGCTGGTTCTGCCAAACCACCTGGAATGCTGCACGAAGCCCACGCTGAACTGGATAGCTGAAAAACTAGGCGCCGAAACAAGAGTAAACCTGCTATTCCAATACAGACCCGAATGGCGCGTCCACGAAATCCCAGAACTACGTAGAAGCCTCACCAACAACGAAATGAAACAAGCCGTGCAATTAGCCGAGAAAGCAGGACTAACCAACTTGGTCTAAACTATCCAGCATTATTTGTTTATGGGCAGATGAAGAGCAGGGTTCAACTTGTAGCTTTAAAGAGAAAAAAATGATTGGAGATTATACCCAGTCTGGCACTTCGATTGCCTGAGGTTGGGCTTGCTCTTGAATTGAAGATATTTCAAAGGCATATGTTGGTGCTGTCTGATTGTACCTGTGCCTGATGTATATTCGCGCCCAATCGTATGGCGGTATCATCACGTGCCATGTGACGTACATCTCCCAATCTTCTGAAAGAAACATATAATGCATTACGACTAAAACTCTTGGATTTACTACTGTGCCAGTCCACGCGGTTTCGCTTATTATACCCAGCTCTGGATGATTGGTTGAAAGCCACTGAGTAAAATTGTTACGAATATTGACAGCTTCTGGACCTAGGGTTTCTTCTCTTTCTTCTTCCTCTATGATTTCGAAAGTGACTGTTTTCGTTTGCTTCACTTCGCCTCGCTCTCCCTGTATGGTAACGGTTACGTTTTTGCCTACATCAGCTTCAGCAGGCACCACAGTAACTTCAGCGACTTTGCCAGAAGTTATCGTTTGAGGGAACACTGTTACCTGACAATCGGGGGCTATGGCTGATATGGTGACCGCTTTTGATCCCTGAGTGGTTTGGTTCTCCTCAATAGTTACTAGTAAGAGGCATTTTTGGTTGGGAACTGTGTAAAGGGCTTCGTCGAAGGAAGCTGGTCTGCTGGTCACGTTTAGTGAAAAGGGGGTCGTCGTTTCCGTGTTGGTAAGTGACAGGAAGTACGATGAAAAGGCAATTGTGCCAATGATGATGACAACGATTAACGCTGCTTGTATTTTTGTTATAGCTAAGTTATTTCCAGTTTTCTTCATAAGAACCTCTCCAAGCAGTTAAAACATACTTCGGTTGGTCGATAAAATACTATATTTTGGAACATTTGTTCCAGAAAATGGACAAGGCATTCCTATGGAAAAGTACGTTGAAGATTTTATGGTGCGGTCGCCGGGATTTGAACCCGGGTTGTCAGCTTGGGAAGCTGGAGTCCTAACCAAACTAGACTACGACCGCTTCTGTTTCAGCTATCAGAGGTTTTTCTAACTCAGCTAGGTCAATGTTAACTATATTATTTTTATTCTTTTGGTCAAACACTGTTCATTTCACCGTTGAAGTTTTTCTAGCTCTGTGGGTTCCTTGGCTTGCTGGTGAAAGAAGCCGGGTTTAAGGTTTAGAATTGTATTTTAATTAGAACCGAAATTACTTTGATAGTGAAGCAAGTATTCAAATAGCTAAAAAACAAAGAGCTTTACAAGTCGAGAAAGGTGAACAGGTTTGTGGTATGAATATCCAATTCCAGCAGATTTTGACAAGCAGAAGGAAATTATTCGGGCATTAAGGAAGTGGATACAGCAACTTGAAAATGAAGGTTTCATAGAGGGTTTTGCTTTCAGCCACTATTACTCTGATCAACGAGACCCAAAAGAGCCTGATGAATTAAGGGTCAGGTTTCAATATAGCGATGAACAAAACCGGGATAGAATAGAGTTAGCGCTCGAAAGCGAAGTGAAAAACCTGTTGCCAACCTACGATAAGCAAGTGAGGCCTTGGGTTTCCGATACAACCGAAGACCATGTGTTGCAAGCACAAGAATTTGGAAGCAGATGCGCCTTTTTTGCTTGGGAGCAAATTGAAAACGGGCGTTTTCCCGAGAGTTACTTTTCTCAAGCTTCTATACTAAAAACCCAAAGAGGGGTTGTTGCAAAGCGGATACCCTTGGAGTTTCAAACCCTTTTCAGCCACGCATTAATTAACTCTCTCGGCATTCCCAAAAACCCAGATGAAAGAGCAATCCTCATAAGAAATCTAATGGATTCTACCAATTCCCAAACCAAACAAGACCTGATAGACTGGCTGCAAAAAAAGTGGATTGACCTCTAATCCCAAACCCGCACGTTTTCCACCTTGGTCAAAAGTATCTAAAATCTCTTGAACGCTTTCTTTAGTCGTCCATTATTTCTATCATGGGTTGACCGCAGCATAATGGAGGCTTTTGCTCATGGCAGTCGTGCGAGTGCGTGCAGTGGCATCCTTCGTAGTCAGCTTCAACTTTCTCGCCGCATTTTTTACATTGAAATGTTGGCATGGCCGTTCATAACAGAACACGACCGCGAACCATAATAACTTTACGCGTGAAGGGCTACATATTGAAGTAACCTTTGCATGGCTGTTAATGGAGCTTCGCTGCTATCAGCAGCGAAGCAAAAGCATATTCTAAAGCTTTACTTATGGGCGACAACCTCGCCATTGCTCTATGGGTAGTGATGGGCGCTGTTGCCTGCTGGTTTTTTAACTAGATTATAGGCTGGCTTTTTCTCGTCTCAGCCTTAGTGCCCATCTTTGTCATACTGCGGAGGCTCGGATGCAGTTCCTGTTACTACTGCAAAAGCTGCACAATTGGATTTGGAAAGCTATCTGACCTGTTCTTCGGAAGCGGCTACTTGGCAGAAATAAACTCAAGCCTAACCCTCAAAACAATCTTTGTTTACATCTTACTAGGCGTATTTCCCATAGCTTTTCTCACGTTTTCCCTAATGCAAGAGTTTGCAGTAACCAAAATCGGCGTGTTGTCTGTTCTTCTGTTTTTCCTATTTTACATCGGCAGTAGAAAAAACTAAGTAACAACTTTCTCTTGACTTTTCATTGTTTACAGCTTAGTTTAATAGCAATCGTTATCTTTTAGCAACCAGAAAAGAATACCGAAAAGGAGAATCAGGCACATGCCCAGAAACTTCACTTACAGCGACGCAGGTGTAAACCGTGAACAACGCCACGAATCAAAAAAACACCTGAAGACGCTGGAGGAAACTTACAGCTACAGTAGTTACGGCTCCGTGATGTGCTTGCCATACGGCAACATCTTCCCTGTTGGTCAAAACGCCTACTTGGACCTCGTCATTGAAGGCGTAGGTACCAAGGTTCTGGTTGCACAGTTAGCAGGCAAGTACGATACGATAGGTGTCGATGCAGTCGCCATGGCAGTCAACGACGTCATCCGTTCAGGCGCCAAGCCTCTCGCCATCGCAGACAACATTCACGCGCAAGCCAGCGACCCGCAACTGGTTAAAGCTTGGCTTGAAGGCGTAGCCGAGGGCGCTGCAGAGTCAGAATGTCCCGTGACGGGTGGAGAGATAGGTGACGTAGCCGAAGTTATAAAGGGCATAGCGGAAGGCGCAGGCTTCGACATGATTGTGGCAGCCGTAGGCAGAGTCTCCAAGCAGAACATAATCACTGGCAAGAACATCAAACCCGGAGACTCGATAATCGGTTTAAGAAGCAGCGGGCTCCACAGCAACGGCATAAGCTTTGCACGAAAAATTCTTTTCAGCCAGTGGGGCGGCAAGTACAAGCCATACGCTGTTCCAGACGTTTTAGACAGGGAAATAGCGCTTGAAGTTCTGGAGCCCACTGAAATCTACGTGAAGCCTCTCCTCAAAACAGCCCAAGCCGTGAAGGTTAAAGCAGCCGTGCACGTAACCGGCGACGCTTACTTGAAATTCAACAATCTCGAGCGTTTCTCACCGGGCATAGGATTCGAACTCGACAACTTCCGGCCGCAACCTATCTTCGGTTTGATACAGAAAACCGCGGCGGAGCTAGGCTACACGGTTACGGACGAGGAGCTGTTCCGGACTTTTAACATGGGATGGGGATTCGCCATAATCGTAGACAAAACAGACACAGACAAAGCGATGGATGCTTTAGAAAAGGCTGATGCGCAACCTGAACAAATTGGGAAAGTGGTGGGCAAGCAGAAAATTGTGATTCACCACGGGGACAAGAAACTGGTTTTGGCATAATGGTTTGTACAAGTTAGTGATGAAAGCGTTTAAATCAGTATGTTTAACATTTTAGCCCATGAAATACCGCGCGAAAATCGAAGTCAGCCTTAAACCGGGTCACAGCGACCCTGAAGGCGAAACAGCGTCAAGGTTATTGAAAGAGCTTGGATATACGGTCGAAGCCGTGGGCGTCAGCAAAGTCTACACAATTTTTCTTGAGGCTCAAACACCAGTCGACGCCAAGGCGAAAGCAGAAGACATGTGCAAGAGGCTTCTGGCAAACCCAACAAAAGACAACTACACAATCGCCATCGAGGAGCAAAAATGAACCCTGACATCTACGTCCGTGGAAAAACAACCTTCAAAATGTATGAGGTGGCTCTTTCTGAAGCTTCAGAGACGCAGCTTTCAGAGGTAAACCACAAACTGGCCTTAGGCTTAAGCATGCAAGAGATGCAGGCTGTCAAAGCATACTTCAAGACTGAAGGCAGAAACGCCACTGACGTGGAACTCCAAACCATAAGCCAAACATGGTCTGAGCACTGCTGCCACAAAACGTTCAGAGGCAAAATACGCATAGGCAACAAGGAAATCAGCAGCCTCCTAAAAACGTACATAGCGAAAGCCACAAGAGAAATCAACCCGCCTTGGTGCTTCAGTGTCTTCGAGGACAACGCTGGCATCGTCAAATTCGACAAAGGCTACGGCATAGCCGCAAAAGTTGAAACCCACAACCACCCATCCGCAGTGGAACCGTTCGGCGGCGCAGCCACAGGGGTAGGCGGCGTAATCCGCGACGTACTCGGCGTTTGGGCAGACCCAATCGCGTGCACCGACGTTTTAGGCTTCGGACCCTTAGATTACGATTACAACAAGCTTCCCGTAGGAGTGAAACACCCAAAATACGTGTACATGGGCGTCACCGCGGGCATAAGTGCCTACGGAAACAACATGGGCATTCCCACCGTGAACGGCGCCATATACTTCGACGACAGTTACACAGGAAACGTTACTGTCTACTGCGGATGTATCGGGCTTTTACCGCTTAACAAGTTCCGCAGAAACGCCCAATCAAACCACATAATTTTGTTAGCGGGCGGAAAGACAGGTCGCGATGGCATCCACGGCGTGACTTTCGCTTCCGCTGAGCTTACGGAAGAATCGGAAGAAGTGTCTAGACCTGCCGTGCAAATTGCAGACCCGATTGAAGAGGAGAAGTTGAAACGCGGCATCATCGAGGTTCGAGACCGAGAACTCGCCTCGGCGATAACGGATTTGGGCGGTGGCGGATTATCATCTGCTGTGGGTGAAACCGCTGAAAAATTTGGTTGCGGCGTGTCGGTGGCGCTTGATAAAGTGCCTTTGAAGTATCCGGGGTTGGCTCCTTGGGAAATTTACATTTCCGAGTCACAGGAAAGGATGCTGTTGGTGGTTCCTCCTGAGAATTTGGATTTGGTTATGGCAGTTTTTGAGCGGGAGGATGTTGAGGAGACCGCTATTGGAACGTTAATTGATGAGCGCCGTTTGCACTTGGCGTTTCGGGGTGAGACGGTTGCAGACTTGGATATGGAGTTCTTGTTTGATACTTGTGAGAGCACAAAAACTGCGGTCATAGAAACCCCAAGGTTGGCGGAGCCAGAGTTTGCGGAGCCAGAAAACCCGTCTGAAACTTTGATGCAGTTGCTCTCTGAGCCTAACATCGCCAGCAAAGAACATGTAGTCCGCACCTACGACCATGAGGTTAAAGGCAACACCACGCTTAAGCCCTTGCAGGGCAAGTATGCTGGACCCAACGACGCCGCCGTGCTGAAACCGCTTGACAATTCATGGAAAGGCTTAGCAGTCTCGTGCGGTATGAACCCGAATTACGGGAAAATTGACGCTTACTGGATGGCCGCTTCAGCCATTGACGAGGCTGTAAGGAACAACCTTGCTGTGGGCGGTCGAAGAATTGCTTTGCTGGATAACTTCACGTGGGGTAATCCTGAAAAGCCAGAGCGCTTAGGCTCGCTGGTCCGGGCATGCGAAGCCTGTTACGACGTTGCAACCGCATTTAGGACGCCGTTTATTTCAGGCAAAGACAGCCTCTACAACGAGTCACCCTTGGGACCCGTAACGCCTACCCTGCTTATAACGGCAGTGGGAATCGTGCCTGACGTACGCTCAACCGTGTCAATGGACTTAAAGGAGCCCGGCAACCTGCTATATATTTTGGGAGAGACTTATCCTGAACTGGGCGGCTCAGAATACTACAGGCTTAAAGGCTTCCTAGGCAAATCCGTTCCGAAACTGCACGCAACCAAAGCAAGAAGAACATACTACAACCTCACCAAAGCCATGGGCGAAGGCATAATAAAATCGTGCCACGACCTTTCAGAAGGCGGGTTAGCGGTAGCTGCCGCGGAGATGGCGTTTGCTGGCGGCTACGGCTTGGAGTTGGATTTGAGGTCGGTGCCGAACAAGTCGGTTGCCCGAAACGACTTTATGCTGTTTTCTGAGTCTAACAGCCGCTTCCTCCTAGAAGTTGCAGAACAAGACTGCTCCGAGTTCGAGGAGTTAATCCGAAACAAAGCCTGTGCACCTATAGGCAAGGTAACTAAAGGCGAGAAACTGTTGATTCGCGGCTTGGATGGAAAAGTTGTGGTCGATGCTGTTCTTGCTGAGTTGCGGCGTAGCTGGAAGAAAACGCTTAGCATGGAGGTACAAGGCGAATGAGGCGGGAAGAAATCAAAGTCTGCGTTATGCGAGTCGGCGGAACCAACTGCGACGCGGAAACCCAACGTGCCTTCCAAGACCTCGGTGTACAAGCTGAAGTGCTTCACGTCAACGAGCTAGTCAAACAAGGTAACCTATTAGACTATAACGTGCTGGTGTTTCCAGGTGGCTTCTCGTTCGGGGATTACGTGCGTTCAGGAGTGATATTTGCAAGGTCGCTTAGCGTCAAGCTGGGCAAGGAAATAGAAACCTTCGTTGACGAGGGCAGGCCAATCTTGGGGATATGTAACGGCTTCCAAATCCTCGTTGAATATGGGTTGCTTCCAGGCTTTGAGGGCGTAACCGCTTATCCTGAAGCCACGCTAACAACGAATGTGCCGCAAGGCTTCAAGTGCCAATGGATTCACCTCAAAAACGAAAACAAAGGCAAATGCCCATTCACAAGCAAAATCCCAAAAGGAAAAGTTCTGAGAATGCCCATTGCACACGGCGAAGGCAGATTCCTGTTCCCAGTGGAAAAAGAACAGCAAATGCTACAAAAACTAATTGACAACGACATGATGGTTTTCAGCTATTGCGACGAAAACGGCAACGTAGCCGACGGCAAATACCCAACTAACCCCAACGGCTCATTCCACGATATCGCAGGCATATGCAACAGGGAAGGCACAATTTTCGGTTTAATGCCTCACCCTGAAAGAGCAATGTACTGGTGGCAACAGCCGGATTGGACGCGACAAAAGCAGATGGCGCAGTACGGCGATGGAAAGCTCGTTTTTGAAAGTCTGATTGACCATTTAACCAAGAAGTTCTAAGTCTTCCGCGACTGGAAGCCCCGCTCTAGCTCCCATTTTCATGACGCACCGTGAAGCTACAAAATTGCCAAGCTTGCCGCACTCGAGTAGGCTTTTGCCGTTTACTAAGCCGTACAGGAAACCCGCGCAAAACGCGTCTCCAGCGCCAGTCGTGTCTACAACGTCTACTTTGAAGGGTTCTATCAAGTGCTGTTCGCGGCCATCCGTGACGTAACATCCGTCGCCGCCAAGCTTGACCGCCACAATTTTGACGCCTTTGCCAATCATTATGTCGGCGCCTTTATGATAGGAAATCTCGCCTGTTAAGATTGTAAGTTCGAGGGCGTTAGGCATCAAAACACAAGTTTTTCTGATTATAGGCTCCAGAGCCAAGTAGCCTTTCCGTGCATATAACGCGCCGGGGTCGAAGCTAACCTTGGTGGTTTCGGGTATGGCATCTAAGAGTTTTTTCTGTGTTTGGAACGATTCTTCTCCGACGAACGAGGTTAAATGCAGAAACTGCGCTTGCGAAGCGTATCTGGCGTTCACTTCGTCGATATTTATGGAGTCGTTGACTCCGGGGTTTACGTATAATGCTCGTGCTCCTTTTTTATCCACGAAACCCATTACTACACCACTTTTGCCCTGCTCCGCGCGGACTACGCCATCAGTGTTTACGCCTTCATTGCAGAAATCTTGGATTAACACGTCGGCTTCTCTGTCGCAGCCCACTTTGCCGATGTAGCCTACTTTGCAGCCGAGCCTTGCAAGCCCAATGGCGGTGTTCGCTGCTGAACCTCCGCAGGCTTCCGCATAGTCCTCTACGAAGCTTTCTTCTTCTGCCTTTGCAAGCTTGTTTACTTTGAAGAGCTTGTCCAAGTTAAGCGCGCCGAAACCTA
>JAFGLT010000118.1 GCA_016927895.1 Candidatus Bathyarchaeota archaeon
AAACGCGCAGTTCTTTGAGTGGGCGACAGTTGCTGGTAACTGGCTCCGACCTGCTGGAAGCTACACAATGCCCCCAATACCTAAATATCATCCCTACAACGAAGACGCTCCGGACACTGCTCACGTTCTGTGGACAAAACAGTACGTGCAAGGTGGTCTCACTGGAGGCGACCTTGGTGATGTTCAGTATGAGATGGGCGACGCGTATGTGGGTAAGTTTTTGGGTTCAGTGATAATCGACGGCGTACTGTACTACAACCAATTCCAGTCACAAGGCGGTACTAATGCTGAGCAGTACGTTGTTGCAATGAATCTGAAGACTGGTGAAGAGCTGTGGGTTAAGAACTGGAATAACACTAGACTAGAATTTGGTCAGGTGTATTTCTTTGATTCGTTTAACTATCACGGCGCTTTCGCATACCTGTGGACAGTAAGTGGCAGTACATGGAATTGTTATGATGCTCTTACCGGACGCTGGCTGTACAAGCTCACAGATGTGCCTTCAGGATACAACGTATACGGGCCGAAGGGTGAAATCATCAGATACACTGTTAACTTAGCGAACGGCTGGGTGACTATGTGGAACTCCAGTAAAGCTGTTAATCCGCAGACCTCTGGTTCAGTTGGCGATGGCAGTTGGGACCCAATTGGAAACACATTTAACGCGACACGAGGCATTCAATGGAATGTGACCATACCAGAAACCTTGCCGGGAAGCGTAGCCCACTATTCTCTCGATAGAATATTCGGGTCAACTTCTTATGCATTCCCTGCTGCTGTTGGTCCTACATTTACTTCTTGGGTACTCGAGGTCGACGCAGACAGTGTGGACGATGGCGAAGCAGACATTGCCTTCCTTAAAGGTTGGACTGTACCCTCAGGACTTGAAGATGCAAATTGGGCGTGGACAGACGTATCTTTCGAAGATGACGTTTTCATCATATCCTGCAAAGAAAACATCAAATACTACGGCTTTGACCTAACCAACGGCGAACACATTTGGACAACTGAGAAAGAAAACTATCTATCTTTCTACGACAAATGGTACGGACCCGCTTACGGTTACGGTTACTTCTACACTGGACGCCAGAGCGGAATAGTGACTTGCTACGACATCAAGACAGGCGAGAAAATGTGGACTTACAACGTTGCAGACAAATACGCCGAAATTTTGTGGAGCGCAAACTTCCCCATAGAGTTCCACTTCTTAGCTGACGGAAAAATATGTCTGTCTTATGGAGAGCACTCGCCAATCATCCCAACCGGACGCGGTGCGCCGATGGTAGTCCTTAATGCTACGACTGGTGAGGAGATTTGGACGCTTAGCTGGTTTAATAACTGGTGGGGTGGCCACGTCATCATTGGTGACAGCATTATGGCAGGGCTGAACGGCTATGACGGTCGCGTATACTCTATCGGCAAAGGTCCAAGCTCAACTACGCTTGAAGTACCAACAACAGTTTCAGCAGAAGGCGACAGCGTACTAGTTAAAGGTACAGTAATGGACATATCTCCAGGCACAGAAGAATACGCTTTGACAGCACGGTTCCCACACGGTGTTCCAACTGTCTGCGACGACAACATGACCGACTGGATGCAATACGTGTACATGCAGTACGCGCGTCCAACAGACGTTATGGGTGTTGAAGTCACCATAAGCGTGTTTGACCCGAACGGCAACTATTACGATGTTGGCACAGCTACAAGTGATGCAAGCGGCAAATACGTTTGCGAATTCACTCCGCCAGTTCCAGGACTATACACTGTTTACGCCACATTCGAAGGTTCAGGTGCCTACTGGCCTTCATCAGACCAAAACTATCTGAAAGTTGAGCAAGCGCCTGCAGCTACTGCAGAGCCTACACCGACGCCTGCGCCTATGACTGACTCGTACGTGTTAGGTCTGGGTATAGGGTCTATAGTCGCTATCGTAGCAATCGGCTTAGTGCTTATCCTGATGCTCAGGAAACGGTAAGCAACCCGCAAAAAGCAAAACATCCTCCCTTTTTCTTCTATTTCAATATTTTACTCCAGAAAAACTAGCTATCCTCCGCTTTTCCTTATTTTTCAGAAATTACCTCTTTCCAGTTTCATATCACCTAATAAATAAAGGGAATTTTTTCTGATTAATGCAGTACCATACCAGCATATTAGGAGCCTATTAGGATTCTAATAGTGGTTCATTGCAGAAATCATAGAAAGCGTTTATCCAATGGCGCTTCGCTCAGAACTATATATAGTTTCATTATAAAGGCGACAATAATCTACTGCAAGCATAAACCTTCTAGCGCTATTGTTTATTTCTTCTTTTTAGGGTTCAAATCATCAATATCGTCTTCGCCGCCTAACAGAAGCCGCAGTTCTTTCACTTCATCCCGCAACATGCTAATTTCGCTTTCCAAAGCCCTAGCCTTCGCGTCAGCCATCTTTTTAAGTTCTTTAATCTCAAGCAGCAAATTTTGCCGTTCAGTTTCCAAAGCTCTAATTTGTTCAACCGTGTTTTTAATGTCACTCATAGCCAAACCCCGATTACTTTCTCTTTGAGTTTATCGGTTTAACACTTAAGACTTTTGCAACTAAAGCTCAGTTTAAGCCCTCTTACGTGGATTTAATTTTTATATGAGAGTTTGCAGATAAAACAACAACGATTCACCTTCATGTTTTGGGTTGTGTATTCATGAGGAAAACCATATTCAAGAAGCTTGAAGCTAAAGGACTTATCGCAAACTATAACCGCCTCAGGAAAAACCTGCCGCCGAAACTTCCCAAGAAAGTTTTCATCTGGGACGAAACCTTCCGAGAAGGTCTAAAAGCACCCACAGTTTTCTTGACCTACGTGGAGCAGGTTAAACTTGCCAAGTTAATGGATGACACAGGCATACCCATAATAAATGTTGGTTTTCCCGCCCTCTCTGAAGCCGATAAAAACAACGTCAAACGCATCGTCAACGAATCCTTCAAGAACGCAACCCTAACAGCCTCAGCGCAAGCCACAAAGGAAAGCGTGGAAGCCTGCTTAGAATGCAGAATAAAAGAAGTAACAATAGAAACACCATTCAACGGACTTAACCTCAAGTACCGGCTGAAAATGACCCAGCAGCAAGCGCTCGCTAAAATCGTTGAAAGCATTGAGTACGCACGAAAAAACAAAGCAAAAGTAAACTTCACACTCATGGATGGTGCAAGAACACCTATCGACGAAATCCTAAAAGTTTTTGAAGCCGCAGCAGCCGCTGGCGCAGCTAGGCTGGTCATAGCTGACTCGGTTGGTTTCCTGAGACCTCTTTCCACGCGTTATTTAATGTCACACATAAGAGACGGCTTGTCAGAAGAGGCGAAGCAGAAAACAGAGCTTTCAGTTCACTGCCATAACGACTTCGGCTTAGCTACAGCCAACACTTTAGCAGCAGTAGAAGAAGGAATAACTTACGTCCATACGTGTGTTGCAGGCTTCGGAGAACGTTCAGGCATAGCGCCTTTCGAAGAGGTTGCCACCGCACTGGAGCTGTTATACAACATTGATACTGGCGTTGACTTGGGAAGAGTCTATAGGCTTGCGCAGTCAGCTGGAAAAGCATTAGCGTTACCGCTTCAGTTCCACAAGCCGATAGTGGGTGACGGCATCTTCACTCATGAAGTAGATCAGGAGTTAGAGGAGATGAAGGCGCATCCGTTGCTGTTTGAGCCGTTCCCACCGCAAATTGTTGGGCGTGAAACAACCTTGTTTATAGGCAAGAATACGGCGCAGACTTTGATTCAGCAATTGTTGGAGAATGCGGGAATAAGGGCTTCACCTAGACAAATGGACGAGTTGTTCAGGCGCATCAAAGGTCCTCAGGAAAGCTTGGATAAAGGTGAATCTCAAATGACTTTTTATGAAGTTAAGAAACTTATGAAGGACTTGCAGAAGGGGTATTCAATGTGGGATTTCTGGCGTTTAGTCGAGCAGATAACTCGACAAAAGCCGAAGCTGAAGGAAGAAAACAAAAAAATTGATAATTCTTATTAAAATCAGGCTGTCTCTGTGAAACCTTAAAGGTTCGGTTTTAAACCTAGCTGTTGTTTTATCTCAGCTATCTCCTCTTGACGTATTTTTCTGGGGTAATTGTAAATTGGCCCACTTGGTTTCTCGTTGTAGAACGGGCGATTGCAGTTTGGGCATCCTGAAGTGAGGAAAGGTGTGCCAGCTTCTACAATCCAAGCGAGTGTTTCTTTTTCAACGCCGTAGTCTGTTAAGCATCCAAGGTCATCAAAACGCATGTATTCAGAGCGTGAACGTCCGTTAACGATTAGGTACCTTGCAAGTTGAGTTCGCCTGTACGATTCAACAAAGGGTTGCGGTTTCTTTTCCAGTGCTGTGCCGCGAATTGGAGTGAACGCGAAAAGAGCTGGAGAAACATACATGTCCACACATCTTTGGATTAAGCTGACTGCATCGTTTTCTGTTTCACCCAACCCAATGATTATGTGCGTGCTGACTTTGCCTCTACCAAAAACTTTGACGGCTTCGCTCAGTTGCTTGAGCTGGTTTTCCCATGTGTAAGGACCATTTGCTTTTTCTCCTTTGACTTCGCTGAACAGTTTTTCGTTTGCTGCATCTAAGGCAATGCCAATTCTTTCTGCGCCAGCTTCCGCTAACCGTCGCATGTTTTCGCTGTTTAATGGTTGGCAGGAAACCGAAATTGGGACTTCAGTGTGATGCCTTATTGCTGTGACCAAAGCGGTGAGATGTTCGAAAACGTTAGGGTAGTTTAAAGCTTGGATACAGACACGTCTAATTTTGTCGCGTTCTGTGGTTCCGAGTTTTTTGAGGACGATGCTTGTTGGAAATATGGGCCATGAGACTCTTGAGAGCAGTTCCACTTTGCTGCGGCTGTTCCGCGCTTGAGGGCAAAAACCGCAGTTTGCTGTACATTTGCCAGCTTTATACGTCATGAGATAAGCGGTTGTTGGTTCAGCGCTTAGTCTGCCTTCTAAAAGCCCTAGAACGATTGCGGAGCCTGTTGAAACGCGAATTTGCCGTGGTAAATCCACTTCTATCCAAGTTTGGTTTTTCGCCAATGGTTCCACAGAGGAGAAACAATGTCTAGAATGCTATATTAGCTTAGAGTCTTATCCATCGAAAAATGGATTTTTGCTGTTTACTTTCGGTTGTGTGTGGTGCAGTATTTTACTAAACTGACGCGTGATTTTTGTCTATACACCTCATATAAAGGAGCTTTTCGCAGTTACATTTTTTTCTAAAGGTATGCCAGACTATCTTGCGAAGAAAGTATAGTTAAGTAGTTGTCGTCTTCTGTGACTTGGAGGTTGTGGTTCTCAGAAAGATATCTGATGCAACAGCAATTGCAGCATTTCTTGGCTGTTTTCTTCTTGATTTTGAGAACGTAGCCGTCCTTTTGATTATCAACCACACTGACTTTGGGTGGTTCGCCTAAACATTTAAAGACAGAAGCCGAAACAACTGCGTACAGAGACATTGTTTGGGTAAAGTTCAGGTAAACCGCACCTGTGAAAAAGAAGGCTATAACTATTTTTTAAATTGTTGTGGTTGTTATTATGCAGTCACATCTTGTTGCCTGCGTCAGTAACCTGTGATTCTTAGTTCTGTGCGTGTTTTAGGTTTAAGATTTGGAATTCACAAATTCTTTATTTTTAAAGCTCAGAGTTCAGAAGCAGAGCGTGCAGGCATGCAAAGGTCTAAACTTGAACTTTACGAAGAAATTCTATACGCGTTAGTCAATAAGCGCATGACGGTTGACGCTATTGCTTACGCTTGCAACATGGACTGCGTCGCTCTTCGCAAAAGACTTGAGTTTCTTCTACAGCAAGGTCTAGTGGAAGAAAAAACCTTTAGAAACGTAACCTGTTACATCTTGACACGACGCGGCTTGGCAATTTTCAAAACACTGGCGCTCACAAAACGCTTGGAGAAACTGCAAACTACTATGAAAAAGATAGACGAAGCACTGCAAGCGATTCCTTCCCTCTCCGAGTACAACACAGAAAAATCAAAACGGCAAAGACGAAACAAAAACTATTAAGCAAGCCAAAGCTCTCTTCAAAGAGAAATAACCATGCAACTCTCCGCAGAGGCAATCTGGCGCGCAAACACAAAAGAAATTATCGACTTACTAGACAGCAGCGCACTCTCGGCAAAACCCAAAAACGTCCACTTTTACGCTCCCAGCTTCATGTACTGCAAAACACGCTACTACAATTCCTCGCAAAACAATTTTCCCACAGTTTCCGTGACCGGTACAGCATGTGCCGTTAACTGTAAACACTGCGGTGGCAAAGTCCTAAAAACTATGCGCCCAGCCGAAACACCTGAAAAACTTTTAACGCTAGCTGAAAAACTGAAACAGCAATTTGCCTCGGGCTGTCTTTTGAGCGGCGGCTGCTATCCAGACGGCTCCATTCCACTCGCAGGTTTTGTCCCAGCAATTGAGAAAATCAAGCGAGAACTAGGATTAACCGTTTTCGTTCACACAGGCATAATCGGCTTAGACACTGCCGTTGCACTTAAGAACGCAGGCGTTGACGCAGCGTTAATAGACATCATAGGTTCTGACGAAACCATAAAAAAAATCGGCAACTTGAACGTGACAGTTAAAGACTACACTGACTCGCTTAACGCCTTGCAACAGGCAGGTTTGAACTTCATACCTCACGTCATCGTCGGACTCCACGATGGAAAATTGAAAGGCGAACTCGAAGCCCTCAAAATAATCTCTTCAGTTAAGCCTTCCGCTGTAGTGATAATCGCCTTCACACCGATACCTGGAACAGCCATGGCTAAAGTCAACCCGCCGCAACCCGCAGAAATCGCCAAAGTCACAGCCGCGGCACGCGTAATGTTCCCGATGACGCCCTTAGCCTTGGGTTGCGTGCGCCCTAAATGGAAACACCGCACAGAAACCGACATCCTAGCTCTGAAGGCAGGAGTAGATGCAATAGCTTTTCCTAGCGAAGAAGCAGTTGAATACGCCAAAGCCCACGGACACAAGTTCGGTTTTTCTTCATGCTGTTGCGCCCAAATCTACGTTGACGCCGCTTTTCGAAGCCCTTCGAAGTAGCCGCTAACACACGTTTTTCACGAAATCATTATTTCATTTTGGTTGTGGCGGTGTCTTAAGCATCTTGTATCCAAGCATTATCGTCCACGCTGAACCTGCAAGCGCGGAGGCAAACTCTGGGATAGCCACGCCTGAAACATAGTGAATAGTGAACTGCAGAATCCATGGTGTTGCGGCGGCGATAGCAGTAAGCAACGTGAACAATGCCATTTTCGTTTGGCGTTTAAACGCAAAGGCTGCCGTGATGATGAATAATGAAATTGGTAAAAGTACAAAAAACGCAACCGAAAACAAGTAGTGGTACGGCACAACATTTTCAGGGAAAAACCCGATGCCCATAAGCGCCAAGCTTGTTGCAGCAAATGATAAAGCGCCGATTTTGCCCACCCAACTCCTAAAATATTTGAATAAGCCAAACGCTGCGAATTTCAAGACAAAAAGTCCGCTGCAGTAAAGACCAAAGTTGAAAACGGGTCCAGTGATACCTGATATTATACCTAAGTCGCTCAGGGCGTTGTTTGTCCAGCTGAATTCTGGGTAAGATGCTATAGCTGTCAGGATGCAAGTGAATGCCACTGCAGGTGCTACTATTCCGCTAGCTTCACCTAACTGCTGAAAATAGTTTTTGTGTTGAAACAATCTCCCGCACTTCAGAAGCTTTTATACGTAAACTTGCTTAAGAATTTGAGTCTGCAAACGGGTCAGGGTTAGTTGCTGTAGGTTGAGGGTACGAACTGCCTAAGCCTTTGCAGTGACCGCGTTTTCTCTTTGTCGCCGATTTTTGCCTCTTGCACCGCACTCTGAAGCAGCTGAATTGACTCGTCCATGGCTCTGCGGTCAACAGGGAACGGCACGCCGTCTTTGCCGCCATAAGCAAAAGAGAATTTAACTGGGTCCTTCCAGCTTGGTTTTTCCCCGTAAATCAGTTCTGCCACTAAGGCTAAGCCGCGTACGGTGGCGGGTCCAACGCCTTTTACGCTTAAGAGTTCCTCGTAGTTTCTGGGTTGGAACTCGTAAACCCTCTTCATTGTTTCCCAGCTTATGTTTCTCGGCATATTAAGCGCGACAACAGCACGTTGCCACGGGTCAGCTTTTACTTCTGGTAGCCATTCTTGAAGTGAATTCTGGTGTAACGGTCTCGTCGCCTCGAACAGGCGCATGATTTTGTTGGTAGGTTCTTTGGCTATGTCCACTGAGGCTTTGCGTGCGCCTTCGCTGTTTTCAGCGGTCATGTTCAGAGCTTTTTCGCGTTTTACGTCGCCTACAATGGCATTGTGGGGTTCAACGACAAGGCTGGTTGTGTTGTCAGATAGCCAGTGATAGCGTCTCGCCGTGTGGTCTTGGTTGCTCATGCCCTGCTGGATTACTGACCACTTTTCATCTCTGGTTACCAAGAAGGCATGATGGTAGAGTTGGTAGCCTGCTTGGATGGCTGTGTTGTCTACTTTGGCGGTCATTTTGCTTGTATACGTTAAGGTCTTGATGGTTTGCTCTGAAAAGCCGAATTTTTCTCCTACCGTGGTGATGTCGCTTGGAGTTTTTCTTGAGGTTTTGCCTTTTCCTCCGCAGATTGCTATGCCATGCTCTTCAGGCGACAACGCGTTTTTTAGGATGCCCGTGACGACTGTGGTTACTCCCGAACTGTGCCAGTCGTAGGCTAAAACGCAGCCGAGAGCTTGAAACCAGTACGGGTCAGATAAACGCCGGATAAACTTTGTTGTGCCGTGCTCTTCAATCATTATGTTAGCTATTTCCTTGGCTAGTTTGCGCATGCGCACAGTTAGCCACGCAGGTGCTTTGCCGTAGTGTAGTGGCAGGTTGGCGACGCCAGTTCGGTGCATTTCGTTTCAGTTCTCTCGAGTTTTCTCTGGTATGACTCGGCTGGTCTGTATTTTTATTTTTGTTAACATGTTTCTGTAAATGCAGCTAACATAACTGCTTGGCAAGCAAGGTGGTGTTGACAGAAAAAGCATGCAACCATATAAAGGTAAACTGCATTTTATTACTGAGGACAAGTGGGAGACTCTTCATTAATGAACAAGAAGCTGACTCCATTTCTAATCATTATCCTACTTGTATCCCTATTTCTGTCTACATCCCAGTTTTCCGTTGGCGGCGCAGATGAAAACTCTTGGACGACTAAAGAACCTATGAGTACTGCCCGAGGCGGACTTGGCGTTGCAGTCGTAAACGGCAAGATATACGCTATTGGAGGATCAAACAACGACACCCAACTCGGCAACACCGAAGAGTATAACCCCGTTACAGATACTTGGACGACTAAATCATCAATGCCTACTCCCCGAAGCGGTTTCGCCATAGCCGTTTACCAAAACAAAATCTACTGTATAGGCGGAACGACGGGTGACAGTGAAAATTTTGTCTCTGGAATCACTGGAAAAACCGAAGTCTACGACCCTGCAACGGATAAGTGGGCAACTGAAGCGCCTATGCCTACTCCCAGAGCTGACCTATGCGCAAGCGTTGTAAACGGCACAATATACTGCATAGGCGGCAAAAAATACTGGGGCGTTGAAGAGTCTTATCAGGAACTCAACGTAACCGAAGTTTATGACCCCGCCAGTAATTCCTGGACCAAAAAATCGCCCATGCCCATTCCTGTTTTAGGCTGCACTTCCGCAGTGATTGACGGCAAAATCTACGTTATAGGCGGTTCACGCCACTTCCAGTTGGGCTGGGAACTCGCCACCGTGGGTTCCACCCAAGTTTACGACCCTGAAAACGACGCTTGGAGCACCCGCGCTAGTCTTCCCGTTGCAGAAAGTTACGGTGCTGCAGCGACAACCAGCGGGGTCACAGCACCTGCGAGACTCTACTATGTGGGCGGTTCCAATGAGACCCATTACAGCAGCGCTACTTACGTGTATTATTCACAGCTTAACGTTTGGATTACTGGCGCTTCGATTCCTACTCCTCGCGTGTACTTGGCTCTCGCTGTAATTGACGATATTTTATACGCAATTGGCGGATTCGATGGTGAAAATTGGTTGGATGTAACTGAGCAGTATGTACCGATTGGCTACGGGACTGTGCCTCCGGAACTTCAAGTTTTGTCTCCTGAAAACAAAACGTACACTTACAATAACATTCCCCTGACTCTTTTAGTGAATAGACCCGCAACTTGGATAAGTTACAGCTTGGATGGGCAGAACAATGTAACCATCACAGGCGACACTGAATTATCCGACGTATCCGAGGGTCCACACAACATAATAGTCTACGTTAACGACACTTTCGGAAACCAGGTTTCCTCTGGTAATGTCTCGTTTTCTGTGGATACTTTTTCTCCGCAGATTTTGGTTTTGTCTCCTGAAAACAAAACGTACGGCGGAAGCGACATCCAATCAGCTTTCACGGTGGATGAGCCTGTGTCATGGATGGGCTACAGCCTCGACGGACAGGACAACGTAACCATCATGGGAAACGTTACTTTAGCCGTTTTAGCCGATGGCTCACATAACATAACATTTTACGCAATAGACCTCGTTGGAAACACTGGTGCCTCCAGAACAGTTTTCTTTGAAATAGCACCTTTTCCCACAGTCCTCGTCGTAGCCGTAGCAGTAATTATAACCATAACCGCCGCAACAGCATACCTATACCTAAAACGCAGAAAACCCACCGCAAAGAAAACAAAAACAAAATAGAACTACACCCAAAAGCTTCCACCCTCTCAATACCAACAATTATGACCTAAAGTTCAAGTTATCTGTAACAAGCGGCTATCATTGCATAGAAAGCTTCTAAAAATCATATTTTAGGCCTATTAGGATTCTAATAGCGGTTCATTGCAGAAGCTGTAGAGGGGTAGGTCTTCATTAGTTGTTTTCGCCGCTAATGGTATGTAGAAAAGAGTGAAATCTACTATATGGCGGTTTCCTCTGGCACTGCATGGTTCCTTTACAAAGGGATTTTTTTTGGAGTGATTGGGGTTTAGTGGAATGCTTAAATAATTTCTTTCCGTGTACTTTTCAAAGAGGACGGTAAATGAACGCTGCAACGGGAAGCATCTGCTTTTGTAACACGTTAACTCGTAGAAAAGAAAAGTTTGTTCCTATAGAATCGGGCAAGGTTGGGTTGTACACGTGTGGGCCTACGGTGTATGATTATGCTCATATTGGTAATTTTCGTGCTTTCCTGTTTGAGGATTTACTTAAGCGGTGGTTGGAATACCGTGGTTACAAGGTTACACATGTGATGAACTTGACTGACGTGGATGACAAAACCATCCGTGGAAGCCAGAAGCAGCAGGTTCCTCTGGAAGAGTACACGGCGCATTATACGAAAGCGTTTTTTGAAGACATTAAAACCCTCAACATTGAGCTAGCGGACTATTACCCGAAAGCCACCGGTCACATTCCCGAAATGGTGAAGCTGGTGAAACAGCTTATCCAGAACGGTTACGCATACAAAGGCCAAGATGGCTCAATCTACTATGCCATAAGCAAATTCAGCAACTACGGTAAACTCAGCCACATCAAGGTTGACGAGCTTAAGGCAGGAGCACGTGTGAAAACGGATGAGTACACGAAGGAGGAAGCACAGGACTTCGCGTTGTGGAAGGCGTGGACACCTGAAGACGGTGATGTTTTCTGGGAAACAGAGCTGGGCAAGGGCAGACCTGGATGGCACATCGAGTGCTCTGCGATGTCCATGAAGTACCTTGGGGAAACTTTTGATATTCACTGCGGCGGAATTGACAACATGTTTCCTCACCATGAGAACGAGATTGCCCAAAGCGAAGCAGCCACAAGCAAAAAATTCGTTAACTATTGGCTTCATAATGAGCATTTGCTGGTTGAAGGTCGGAAGATGGCGAAGAAGTTGGGCAACTTTTACACGTTGCGAGACCTGCTTGGGAAAGGCTACGACCCGATTGCGATTCGTTATTTGTTGTTGTCATCTCATTATCGTGCGCAGTTCAATTTCACTTTTGAAGCGTTGGATGCTGCGGGTGCGGCTGTGGGGCGACTGCGGAATTTTGCGCGGAGACTGGAAGGTGCCGATGGGAACGGTAGCGGAGGAAAAGTTGCGGAGTTGCTGCGTGGTGTGCAGCGGAGTTTCGGCGAAGCCATGGATGACGATTTGAACGTGAGCGTGGCTTTGGCTGCGTTGTTTGATTTTGTGCGCGAAGTGAACGGGCTGCTTGATGCTGACGTGGTCAGTGGAAGCGAGGCAGACGAGGTTGATGCGGTTATGAAGCGGTTTGACGGCGTATTGGGTGTGGTTGGCGAGGTTGCCGAGGAAGAAGCGTTGTCTAAGGAGGCAGAAGAGTTAATCGCGAAACGTGAGGCAGCGCGAAAAGCTAAGGATTGGGCGACTGCTGATGCGCTTCGTACACGATTGAGCGAGTTGGGTGTAGTTGTGGAGGATACAGCGCAGGGTGTCCGATGGCGCTTAGTGAAAAAGACTTAGACTTTCCCGTTTTGGTTCCAGTTGCCAGTTGCGTATTTGCTTTTGTAGAGTTTGTTGGCGAGTGCCTGTTCGTAAAGGGTTAACTGGGCTGGTTTCAACTGGATTTTCAGGATTGCTTTGAAGCCTTGCATGAGGGCGTTGGCAGCTGTTTCTGGAGTGACTGCGTGGCCCAGTTCGTTTTGAACTGAGGTAATTTTGCGTTGTGCAATTTGGGCGGCTAGGTTGCAGTCGTCTATGCCTTTCACGCGGAGAAGCTGAAACATGAGGGGCAAGTTTACGTTCAGCAGGACGGTACCGTGTTGCTGGACGATGTTGCGCTTCACGGTTTGGGCGCTACCGCTGATTTTGCGGGTGTTTACCGATAGGTTTGGGCAGTTTTTCTGGTTGCCTGGATTGAAGTCGGCTGGTATGCCTAAAAGTCTGAGTGCGTCAGTTATTGCGGCGTAGATGCTTGTGTAGACTTCTGTTATGTCTGATGCGTTGAAGTCATGTGTCTGCGCGGTTACGCTGTAGGTTAATTCGCCTGTTTGGTCGTGGAAAACTGTTCCGCCGCCGCTGTTTCTGCGGACGATGTCAACGCCGAGTTTGCGGCAGTTTTCTGTGTAGAGGGTTTCTTCTGGGTTTTGGTTTTTGCCTATGCTGACTGCGCTGGGTTGCCACTGGTAAAGTCTTATTGTGTTTGGAGTGAGGTTTTCCATGCGTGATTGAAGGATTGCTTCGTCGATTGCCAGGTTCATAAACGCGCTGTGGGTTTCGGTTGGGATTAAGCGCCAAGTATTCATGCTGTTTCAGTCCTTTGTTGGTGATGGTTGAGGCTGTGTTGTTTAAAACTGTTGTGCTCAGAAAAGACTATGCCTCTTATTTAAAGGTGGAAATGCGTGTTGGCTCTTGGCGTGTGTTATATCTATTTTGGGAATATTGTTTGCGGTAGAATAGAGATTATTATATATTAATACATGGGATAGTTTGGAGAATCACAATGTTCGGCAGATTCAAGAAAAAAACTGAACCCGAAAAACCTACGGTAACTGAAGAACCCAAGATAGCTGAGGAGTCGAAAGTAACTGAAGAACCAAAAGCTGAAGTAACCGAAAAACCGCAAGCATCAGAAAAACCAAGCAAAAAAACGAAAAAAACCCAAAAACAAGCTAAATCAGCTGAAGACGATAGTCCAAAAAGTCCGCAAGCACCCGCAGATGTGATAACGAAGAAAAAACCGTTCATCGGCATTAAAGAATACAGTTCAGTTTCAGAAATCGCGGAGAGCATAGACAAAGAACTAGCTGAAACAAAAAGCGCGCTCGGCGAATACCTGCGACAACTAGACGACAAACGAACATTAGCCGAAAGAACTCAAAGAATACACAAAATAGTAGCCAAGATAGCAGATAAAAAACCATCTAAAGCAGATTCAAACTATGTTGACCTAAACGGCTTAGAGATAGTTGTGGACGCCACCGTCTTAAATGAGTTGACAGCAATTGAAAACGTAGTGAAAAGCCACCAGCAACGTCTCATAGCTCTGCAAAAAGCACGCGAAGCACTGCAAACACTCGACCAGGCAGGCGCTACCGAAGGCATAAAATACATGGCACTTGAAAAAGAAGGAATCCCCGAACAAATTCTGCTGAAACTCTAAACCACTTATGGGAAAAGGATGCCTCTGATTTGAGCCGTTTTGAATCACTCTTAAACAAGATTCAAAGCAAGTTTAAAGACCACTGCGAATTCAGAAGCGTTTGTCCTTACTTTGATCCTGACAATTACACGTGTGCTAATAATGGCGGTTCGCACTGCGGAAAATACCGCCGCTTCAAAAAAGAGCAAGCAATGAACGCGTCTGCAAAACCAGCCGATACTGTATGATCTATTTTTAATTATGTCGCTTTTCAGTTCGTTTTGTTTAAATATTAGTGTTAGAATGTTACTGTGCAAAAGAGGAAACTTAAG
>JAFGLT010000004.1 GCA_016927895.1 Candidatus Bathyarchaeota archaeon
GTCTGCGAGTACCGAGAAATCTGCGGAGGATGCAGAACACGCGCAGAATACTACACAGGCGACCTCTTCGAATCAGACCCAGCATGCTCATACATACCTAAAGTACTGCGAGAAGAAAACGAGGACCAGCTCATAACTCAAACAACATAAGTCAGCAGATGCATACCTCTTTCCACTTTTTTTAAGTAACACCACTCGTTTTGTTTACTGTTCGTGAACCGCGCAGAGAAAAGAACGTTTTTATCTACTTTTTATAATAGCTATTCTTTCAAGGGGACATGTAATGGGTAAAGGGTCGGGCTTCGGCAAGGTTATTTTGTTCGGAGAGCACTTCGTGGTTCACGGCGTGCCAGGTATTGTCTCAGCAATTGATTCCGCCACGGACGCGGAAGTAACACAAACTGGAAAAAAACTTGACATTAAGGATGAAAGGAAAGCCGCTAAAGGTTACGCTGAAGAGAAACGGCTTCAGCAAATAGAGTCCATCGAGCGCATGCTTAAAAAGATGGGACTTGACCCAAAACTGCCGCTAAAAATTTGGGTAGGCGGAACCCTTCCAGGCTTCAGCGGGTTAGGGGCTTCCGCAGCAAGCAGCGTCGCCATCGCCAGAGCCATCGCCGAAGAACTATCCCTGAAGCTTACAAACGAGCAAGTCAATCAAATAGCATACGAAGCGGAGAAGGCGTACGCGGGTAACCCTTCGGGTATTGACAACACCGCAGCAACTTATGGCGGTTTGATTTGGTTTAAGAAGAATCTTGCTGGTGGACCATCAATCGTTGAAAGGCTTAGCGTCCGCAAGCCTGTTGAAATCGTCATCGGCAGTACAGGCAATGTGGCAAACACGAAGGCGATGGTTGCAGGCGTGGCTGAACGAAAAAACAAGTACCCTGAAAAATACAGTCAAATCTTCAAACAGGCAGAAAACCTAACGTATTCTGGGCGAAAAGCTCTGGAAAGTAACGACTTGAAAAAGGTCGGTGAACTCATGAACGAGAACCACCGCCTGTTACAGGAGATTGAAGTTTCTAGTAGGGAACTTGACTTGCTAGTGGATATAGCAAGGAAAAAATGTGCTTTCGGCGCTAAACTCACAGGCGGAGGCGGCGGAGGCTGTATGGTCGCGTTGACGCCAGGTAAGGAATTGCAGGAAAAAGTGGCAGTTACCATCGAAAAAGAAGGATACGAAGTTTTGAGGACAAAAATTGGGGTTGAAAAGTTATAAAGAAATCAGTAGCCTATTAAAAATGGGGATGAAAGAGAGTGGGGTTTAGAAGTTTCCTGAAAACGCTTGACGAAAGCGGAGAATTAACGCATATAAGCAGGGAAGTGTCGCCCGAGTACGAGATGGCCGGGATTATAGAGGCTCTAGGCGAGAAACCCGTGTATTTTGAAAACGTGAAAGATTCCAGTTTCCCAGTTGTAGCAGGTTTTGTGTCTTCTAAAGAAATAATTGCCAGAGCTTTAAACTTGAAAAAGGCGCATTTGCTTCATAATTTATCCAGTGCGCTCGAGCTTCCGTTGCCGCCGCAGATTGTGGAAAAAGGCGAATGCCAAGAAGTAGTTGAGAAAGAAGTTGACTTAACGAAGCTGCCTATAATGCGATACACAAACAAAGACGGCGGGAAATACATCGCATCCGCGGTTTCTATAGTGCGCGACCCCGAATGGGGCAGAAACATGTCTTTTCACAGGTTAATGTTAATTGGCAAGAACAGGTTTGTAGCGCGGATAGTGGAAGATAGAGGAACAGACACCGCGCTCAAGAAGGCTGGCGGAGAACTTGACATAGCCGTTTGCATAGGCAACTCAACCGCTGTTCTTCTCGCTGCTGCTACGTCCTTGCCGAAGGGTGTTGACGAGTTGGGTATGGCTAACGCGTTAGAGCCAACAGAGCTAGTTAAATGCAAAACCATTAATCTTGAGGTCCCTAGAAACTGCGAGTTTGTGTTAGAGGGACGAATAACCAGAGAAACGGCTGCGGAAGGACCTTTTCTGGATACAACAGGAACAATTGACAAGATACGACAGCAGCCAGTAATAGAAATCAAATGTATTACTCACCGGGAAAAGCCAGTTTACCAAACTATTCTTCCTGGAAGACATGAACACCAGTTCTTAATGGGCATGCCTAAAGAACCCACAATCTTCAACAAAGTGAACGAAGTCTGCAAGTGCACAGACGTTTACGTTACTCCGGGCGGTTGTAGCTGGCTCCACGCGGTTGTACAGATAAAGAAGCAAGACTCAGAAGACGGAAAGAAAGCAATCGCAGCCGCGTTTGAAGGCCACAAGTCTCTGAAACACTGCATAATAGTGGACGACGACATAGACATATACGACCCGAACGATGTGGAATGGGCTGTCGCCACTAGGTTCCAGGCAGACAAAAATATTGTTATTGTACCGAACCAGCCGGGCTCATCTCTTGACCCGTCTGGAGACTTAACTGAGGGTAAAAAGGCTAGAACGTGCAAGATGGGGTTGGACGCTACTATTCCAGCTGGGAAAACGGATAAGAGCTTCATGAAAGAGCGGTACAGAAAAGTTGACTTAGACAGGTTCCTGTGATTCCTATGCACCTTACCGAAAAAGAGGAAAAAATGCTCAACGGAGAAGAAGGCTACGCAGTAAAAAAAGCCATGCAAATACTCGTTGCTTTAGGCGACATTTACGGTGCTGAAAGCCTCATAAAAGTAGGTTCTGTACAAGTGGCAGGCGTGTCATACCACAATCTCGGCGACGCAGGACTGGAATTTCTGGATGAACTCGCCAAGGACGGCAAAGTTAAAGTATTAACAACGTTGAACCCGGCTGGAATGGACTTGGAGAACTGGAGACAACTCGGCATCAGCCCAGAGTTCGCGGAAAAACAGAACATGGTGATAGACGCCTTCGAGAAAATGGGCATACTTGTCTCATGCACATGCACGCCTTACTTGATAGGTAACCTGCCCCGTTACGGCGAACACGTAGCTTGGTCAGAGTCTTCAGCTGTGACCTTCGCGAACTCTGTTATAGGCGCAAAAACAAACAGGGAAGGCGGACCGTCAGCGCTTGCAGCGGCGCTTGTCGGCAAAACTCCGTGCTACGGGCTTCACTTGGACGAGCATAGAGTTCCGGATATCCATGTGAAAGTAAATGCCCGTTTAGCAAAGTTTTCAGATTGGGGTGCCCTCGGCTACAGCGTCGGCAAGAAAGCGGAAAATAAAATCCCGTACATAACGGGCGTAAAAGATGCTGAAGTGGACGAGTTGAAGTCTTTCTGCGCTTCGGTAGTAACTTACGGTGCTAAACCACTTTTCTACATGCAGAGCATCACTCCCGGTTCAGAGAACCATCAGCCTCCGAAAGACACTGTTACAATCGAAGACGTGGACATCCAAGAAGCATACGAAGATATTAACGATGAAGTTTCTGACATAGACTTTGTGTGTGTGGGTTGTCCTCACTGCTCAATCAAGGAAATCGCTGACATATCTAACCTGCTTAAAGGCAAAACGGTGTCGCCGAACACGGAGTTGTGGGTTGCAACTTCAAGATTTGCGAAACAGCTTGCGGATAAACGCGGGTATACTGAAGTGATTGAGCGTGCGGGGGGGAAATTTGCCTGCGACACGTGTATGGCTGTAGCACCGTTGAAGGGAAGATTCAGGTCGGTGGCGACAACCTCGGCGAAAGGATGCTACTATTCAAGGCATAACAAGATGCTCACGAAGATGGGAAGTTTAGAAGAGTGCGTGGAAGCGGCGGTGACAGGAAAATGGAAATGAAAGGAAGAATCATCTTGAAGGGAACGGTTCAGGAAGAAGCTTTGGTGACTTCCATGCCGATTTCTTTTTACGGTGGAGTAGACCCAAACACTGGCGAAGTACTCGAGAAAGGACACGAGTTGCAGGGTAAAAGCGTGAAGGGAAAAATACTGGTTTTTCCCACTGGTAAAGGGTCAACAGTTGGCTCTTACACGCTGTATAGGCTGAAAAAGAACGGGGTGGCACCTGCAGGAATAATTAACAGGGAATGCGAGACCGTGGTGGCCGTCGGCGCAATAATATCTGAAATACCCTGCGTTGATAATATTGATATTTCCAAAATAGAAACAGGAAATATAATCCGCATCGAGAATGATGTTGTCACATTAATACAAAACTAAATGTGAATAAACCAGAAAAGCAGAAAAGTGAGAGAAATGAGCGTAGCAAAACCTATAATCCTGAAAATCGGCGGCTCAGTCATCACCGACAAGAACGGAGAACTTGCCGCGCGAACCGAAGTCATAAACCGTTTGGCAGAGGAAACCCAGAAAGCAGGCGTGAAAAACCTGATCATAGTACACGGCGGAGGAAGCTTCGGACACCCCACAGCCCAGAAATACGGCATAAAAGAAGGCTTGAAAGACGACGCGCAGAAAGTCGGTTTCGCCGAGACCCATCACGTAATGACCGTGCTCAACGGCTTAGTCATGGACGCTTTGGTGTGGCATAGCATCCCAGCCTTCAGCATTGCACCGTCCTGTTGTTTAGTAACTGAAAACGGCAGAATCAAAATCTGTGAAGACACAATTTTGGAGACACTGCTCAATATGGGGTTCGTGCCTGTTCTTTACGGTGACGCCGTCTTAGATGAGAAGTTGGGGTTCACGGTGCTTTCTGGCGATCAAATTGTCTCGTATTTGGCGAGGAAATTCGGCGCGGCTGAGATAGTTATCGGCGTGGACACTGACGGCTTGTACGATGCAGACCCTAAAGTGGCGAAAAACGCCAAATTATACACCCATTTGACGGTGAGTGAGCTTGAAAAAGTCAAGTCAACGCTGGGCGGGTCTACTGCGGCTGACGTTACAGGCGGTATGCTCGGCAAAATTTCGGAGCTTGTTCCAGCCGTGGAGCAGGGGATTCCAGTGACGATGGTGAACGCTTCCAAGCCGAACCGCGTTTATAAAGCTCTTATTGGAGAAAAGGTAGAAGGTACATTCATAGAGAAGGCGTAAAACTTGGGGAAGCAGACGGAAAACCGGAAAGCTGAACATATCAGCATTTGCTTGGACAAGAAGGCACAAGCCAGAAAAGCCACAACAGGCTTTGAAGACGTCCAGTTTGTTCACCGAGCCTTACCAGAGGTTGACAAAGCAAAAATTGATGTCTCCACTACGGTTTTCGGTCACAAGTTTTCTGCTCCGTTAATTGTAGGTGCCATGACCGGGGGAACAACGGAGGCAACACGGATAAACGCGGCAATCGCTGAAGCTGTGGAATCCCTGCAGTTAGGGATGGGAGTAGGCAGCCAACGTGCAGCCATAGAAAACCCGAAGCTTGCTGAAACCTTCTCTGTAACTAGGAAAAAGGCGCCCACTGCATTCTTAATCGCCAACATAGGCGGAATACAACTTGTTCACGGATGCGGAGTGAAAGAAATGAAGCAAGCAGTGGAGATGATAGATGCGGACGCTGTGGCTGTGCACTTGAACGCTTTGCATGAAGCGGTTCAGCCTGAAGGGCAAACATCCTTCAAGGGAGTTCTCAATAAAATCTGTGAAGTCGCAGGGGAACTTGACAAGCCAGTTATTGTTAAAGAAACGGGGGCTGGCATCGCCGCGGAAGACGCAAAAAAACTTGAAAGAGCAGGCGTGAAAGCGTTAGATGTCGGCGGAGCAGGCGGAACAAGCTTTGCAGCTGTTGAGTATTACCGCTCAGAAGCAGGCAGCGTTCAGCGCTTTTTAGGCGATGTTTTCTGGGACTGGGGTATCCCAACCGCTACAAGCCTTATAGAAACCGCTCAAACGATTAAAATACCGGTTATTGCCTCTGGCGGGCTGAGAAGCGGCATGGACGTAGCTAAGTCTTTGGCGCTTAACGCTTGTCTGGGAAGTGTTTGTCAGCCGGCATTGGAAGCAGCAGTTAAAGGTGGAAAAGCCACGGAGAAGCTGCTTTCGCGTTCGATAGATGAATTGAAAACTGTCATGTTTCTTGTAGGCGCGGAAAAAGTGGAGGATTTGGCGAAGACGCCTGTTGTGGTTACGGGTAAAACTGCGGAGTGGTTTAGAGCGAGGGGCTTCAATGTGGAGGAGTACGCCCGGAGAGGAGCGCATTAGACGTGGACATAACAAAGTTCCTTCAAGAAACGGCGCCCCTGATTGATACGGCGATTGAGAAGTATATTCCGCGGGAGTTCACGGAGGACTCAGTTCTTTTCAAGGTTAATCCGCCGAAGTTCAGCAGTAACTTGGAGGCTTTGAACAAAGGCATTGCTGAGCCAATCTGGGAGATTCTAGATCGAGGCGGAAAAAGGTGGCGTCCAGCCTTGTTTTTACTTATCTGTGAGGCGCTGGACAAGAACTTTGAAGATTGCTTGGACTTCGCCGTAATCCCTGAGGTCGTTCACAACGGCACCCTGATGGTCGACGACATAGAGGACTCATCGGAGCTTAGAAGGGGCAAACCGTGCACGTATAAGATTTACGGCGTGGACATAGCTGTGAACGCGGGAAACGCCATGTATTATCTACCGCTTTTGCCTTTGATGGAAAAGAAAACGCAGGTGCCCTCGGAAACGCTCCGCGACATCTACGAGGTTTACGTGCAGGAGATGATAAATCTCAGTTTGGGGCAAGCCATGGACATCACATGGCACAGGGGTATAGCAAACGCAGATAACCTGGACGAAGAGAATTACCTGCAGATGTGCGCTTACAAGACGGGCACGTTGGCGCGAATGTCAGCTAAAATTTCCGCGGTGCTTGCAGGCGCCAGCAAAGAACTTGTGGAGAAGCTTGGAAGCTTCGCTGAGAGCATAGGCGTAGCGTTCCAGATGCAGGATGATGTTCTGGATCTGACTGGGAAAGAGTTTGCTGAGAAGAAGGGCGGCGTCGGACAGGACATAACCGAGGGAAAAAGGACGTTGATGGTTATTCACACGTTGAAAAACGCGGACAGCGTGGACAGGAAGCGGCTTATTCAGATTCTTAACATGCACACTTCAGATCAAACGCTCCGCGATGAAGCGATAGCTTTGATGCAGAAATACGATGCCATAGAACATGTTAAGCACACTGCCACTTGTATAGTTGAAGAGAGCTGGAGTGAAGTGGACAAACTCCTGCCTGCGTCCGAAGCTAAGGAAAAATTAAAAGCGTTCGCTGAATTCTTGATTAAAAGAACCATTTAACATCAGAGAGTAGAACACTTGACGCTGGAAAACGATAATGCCCTAAGAGAACTCATTCTAAAAGCCGCTTTGCTAAATGCATTGCAGCACAGCGGGAAAGCTCAAGCAGGCGCACTTATGGGCAGGGTAATCGGCGAACGGCAAGACCTGAAAACGAAGGCAAAAGAACTCGCGGGTTTAATCGGCAAGATAGTAAACGAAATCAACAGCCTCTCCGTTGAAGAGCAGAAGCGGAGAGTTGAAGAAAAGTGGCCTGAAGCCCTCAAAAAAGAAAAAACAGAGGAAAAAGACAAACAGCTTCCAGCGTTGCCGAACGTCGACAAGTACAAGCAGGTTGTTACGCGTTTTTCTCCTAACCCCGACTGCGTCTTGCATTTGGGTTCAGCGAGAGCCATCATACTGAGCCACGAGTACGCGCGCCTGTACAAGGGCAAATTCATTCTACGCTTCGAGGACACAGACCCTAAAGTGAAAAAGCCTGTTTTGGAGTTTTATAACCGCATCCGCGAAGACCTTGATTGGCTGGGATGCAAAGCAGACGAGGAGTATATCCAGAGCGACAGGCTCCCGATTTACTACAAGTACGCTGAGCAGCTTCTGCGGGAAGGCAACGCCTATGTGTGCACATGTCCACCGGAACATTTTCGTGAGAAGTCTCTTGCCAAAGAACCATGCGACTGTAGAAAGCAGTCCGCCGAGGAGAATATTAAGCGGTGGCAACGCATGCTGGACGGCGGCTACGGTGAAGGCGAAGCAGTGGTCCGCATTAAAACTGACATTGAGCACCCGAACCCTGCTGTAAGGGACTGGCCTGCGCTCAGGATAATCGACCCCGAAAAATATCCGCATCCTCGGGTTGGAAGCAAATACCGCGTTTGGCCCTTGTATAACATTGCTGCTGGCGTGGACGATTACTTGCTAGGAGTCACACATATAATCAGGGGTAAAGAGCACTTGACTAATCAAGTCAGGCAAGAGTACATGTACAAGCATTTGGGGTGGAAATACCCTGAAACCATACACTACGGCAGATTAAAGATAACAGGCGCTTTTCTAAGCAAATCCAAAATCGTTCAGGGCATACGCGAGGGCGTCTACACGGGGTGGGATGACCCTCGGCTTGCAACCTTCGCTGCTCTACGAAAACGTGGAATAACACCTGAAGCCGTTAAGAAAATGATAATTGACGTTGGACCCAAAACCGCCGACGTGACATTAAGCTGGGAGAACCTGTACGCTTACAACCGCAAAATTCTCGATCCAGAAAGCGCCAGATACTTCTTCGTTTCAGAACCAACAAAGCTGAAAGTGAAAGCTGTTCCAAAAGTCTTCACAGCCAAGCTTCCTTTGCATCCTGAGAAGCCTGAAATGGGTTTCAGAGAGTATAATGTGACACCTGAAGCAGAGGCAGCTGTTTTCTGGATAGCAAAGAGGGACGCGGACGCTGCGGAGCCAGGGAAAATGCTTAGGTTTATGGAGCTTTTCAATGTGAAAATAGAAAGCTTATGCGCGGACTTTGTGGAAGCAATGTTTGCCAGTGAAGCCTATGAGGACGCGAGGAAAGCTAAAGCTAAGCTTATCCATTGGATACTTGAGGGAACGGAGGTTCCTTGCCGGGTGGTTATGCCTGACGCGTCCGTGAATGACGGCGTGGCGGAGAGCGCCTGCAAAAAGTTAAAGCCAGACGATGTGATACAGTTTGAAAGGTTCGGTTTCGTTCGTGTAGACGAGAACGATGCTGAGTTGACGGTGTATTACGCTCACAAGTAGTCAGGAGAAACAACCAGTGCGAAAACAAGATAAAGTCATAATTTGGCCAATCTACTTTGACCAGTCTAAAACGAGAAAGGATGGAAGACGAGTCTCGAAGAGCTTGTCAGTACAGCATCCGAAAATCGAGGAAGTCACAATGGCGGTGCAAAAGCTCGGGTTAAAGCACGAGGTCACTCCTGAAGTGGGATATCCAAAGACGCCTTGGCTTAAGACTGGTATGATATTGGTTGAAAAGGAAGGCTCAAAAGAGCAAGTTATAAGAAAAATCGCGGGTAAGCTTTCAAAAGTTCGTAGCGAAACCCCGAAAGAAAAACCGAAGAAGTCAAAGAAGTAGCTGTTTTAGCTTTTATCTTCTTTGCTGCCGATTAGAACAGCGTTTATGACGCCGTCTCCGCCTGGACGGGAAGTAACACGAGCCAGACCCAAGCTGGTTTCTATTTCGGCGCCTTTAGTTATCACGCCTCTACGGTTGTAATCCACGTTGGCTTTGTTTTTGACCACGCGCAAAATCTCGGTTTTCTCGGTTTTGCCGCTTTTCGGGTTAGTTACAGAAGCGTACTTGTCTTTCAAAAGTTTGGTTTTAATTTTTCCGCCGTAGCCTCTACTGTTACGCCTTTTTGTTTCGCCAAGGGTGGTTTCTGCTGGAAAACCGCCGCTCTCGTAGTTCCTTTTCACTCTGTAAGCTCGCTTTCTACCGCCTGTTCGTTTTCTTTTACGTAAACTACCATGCCAAACTGACATTTCACATGTCCCTTTTTTAACCACTAAGGTTGAGTGTTCACTACAACCGTTATTTTGTCATATAAACGTATCCGTCTGAGAACACCAATAAGTTGGTCGCTTCCCTTCAGAGCTATTTATTGTTTCTAAATAAAGAGGGCTATAGAAAAAAATCGCATACTAGTTCAGTATGTTGGTACCTTGTTTTGTGAAGTCTTTTTAAGTAGTCACTGCATATTCCAGTCAGTTGTTCCAGTTTCAAAAGCTGGATAAACAGAAAATAGGCTTCAGTTAAGGGGAAAGGGAAAAATGAACCGTGCTAAGGTTGTTAAGGAAGAGCTGTTTGAACAGGATACTAGGTTTCTAGCGGTTTATGTTGAAACCACAAACTCATGTGTTATTATGCTGAGCGAGAAAGAGGATAAGCTCGGAACCATGGCTGTTGCAGTTCCCAAACCTAAGGATTTACTGGGTCCAGTTTCTTCGTCAGTGCTTTTAGGCGATAAAAACGCCTTTTCAGCACGCATTTTCGCTGAATACGTTGCCTCAAAAAAAGGAAAAATCGCCATGGTATCCGTTTACTTAGACAAACTCAGCGAAATGCAAGCACAAGCATTCTTGATGCACCTATTAGAAAAAGTTCTCAGAGCAGAAAGCGGAAAAGAAGCAGCAACAACATAAACTACAACAAGCCCCTTTTTGAAGCTTCAAGGTTAACGAAGCAAATGATAAGCAAGCTGAAACCAACCGAAGACCAAGCCATTATAGATGTTGTCAATGAAGCTGCTGAAGCCTACAAAGGCGTGATTCCACAAGACCAATGGAGAGAACCATACATGTCAACAGAAGAACTCAACGAAGAAATTAGAAGTGGAATAGACTTCTACGGCTGGACAGAAAATAACATTTTAACTGCGGTTATGGGAATTCAACGCGTCAACGACGTCACTTTGATCAGGCACGCTTACGTGCTCACAAACCGCCAAAGAAACGGAATCGGAGGAAAACTGCTTAAACACCTGCTGAGTCTAGCTCAAACATCCGAGGTTCTGGTGGGAACTTGGAAAGCAGCATACTGGGCTATACGCTTTTACGAAAAACAAGGGTTCAAACTTTTGTCAAGAGAAGAAACAGACAAGCTTCTCAGAAAACACTGGAACATCAATAAAAGACAAATAGAAACCTCAGTTGTCCTCAAACTCGAATAAAAACCAGGTTTTATGTTGCGCACAAATTGGTTAGTTTTTATATATTAGAATTGCAAGTAAAAATAAACGATTTTAATGTCAAAAAAACCAGGTCGAGACAACGTTACGCTGAAAGTAGAGGACGTCATGACCCCGGAAATCATAACCGTAGACGAGAATGTGACAGTTAAAGAAGCTGCTAAAGTCATGGATGAAAAAGAAATAAGCTGCTTAATCGCACTTAGGAAAGGAAGAGCTATAGGCATAATAACAGAAAGGGACATTTTAAAACGTATAATTGTTGAAGCCAGAAACCCCGAAGACACAAAAGTTCGAAAAATCATGTCAAGCCCCCTAGAAGTCATCGACGTCGGCACTGACCTAGAAAACGCTCTGCGGCTAATGGTTCAGAAAAAAATAAAGAAGCTGCCTGTCGTAGATAAAAAAAGCATACTAGGTTTAGTTAGCCTAACAGACATTGCCTGTTGCCAGCCAGCATTAATCACACTTTTGAAGAGTTTTGCAGCAGCACGCGACACGCCAAAAAGCATGAAACAAGTTTTTAACCATTACATAGTCTAAAAACCCTGCTGAAGCTGGAAATTGGAACCACAGTTTTAAATTTAAGGCTATACTCGCGTAGTAGGATAAGGCAACCTAAAATGAAGCAAACTGTAGTGTTAAAGGTTGACGCCCAACAACCAGACATCGAGAAAGTACAAGTAGCCGCAGACATAATCAGGAAAGGCGGATTAGTCGCGTTCCCAACAGAAACCGTTTATGGTTTAGGCGCTGACGCTTTAAACCCAAAAGCCGTTTCACGGCTGTTTGAAGCGAAAAAACGCCCCACAGATAACCCACCTATTATTCACGTAGATAACATAAACGACGTTTACAAGTTAGCCAAGCAAGTTCCAGCGAAAGCTGACAAGCTGATGAAGGAGTTTTGGCCTGGACCATTAACTTTAGTCTTTAAACGTTCAGAAAACATTCCAGACGTAACAGTCGCAGGTTTAGACACAGTTGCCGTCAGGATGCCGCAACACGCTGTAGCCTTGGCTTTGATTAAAGAAAGCAGATGTCCCCTTGCTGCTCCAAGCGCAAACCTCGCAGGTAAACCAAGCCCCACATCAGCCGAACATGTCCTCAAAGACCTCAACGGACGAATCGACGCTGTTTTGGACGGTGGTCCGACACGAATCGGCGTGGAGTCAACTGTTTTGGACTTAAGCGTTGACCCCCCTATGGTTCTTCGCCCTGGCGGAACGCCGCTTGAAGCGTTAAAGAGTGTTCTAGGCGACTTGAAGCTTCACCCGTTTGTTGTTGCCGAGAAGGCGATGACTATTGAGAACACGCGGTCGCCGGGAATGAAGCATAAGCATTACGCTCCTAAAGCTCCGCTTTTCGTGGTGGAAGGCCA
>JAFGLT010000025.1 GCA_016927895.1 Candidatus Bathyarchaeota archaeon
AATAGCGCCCTCAATCTACGGCTATGATCACATTAAGGAAGCTATCATGTACCTTCTTTTTGGCGGTGTATCAAAAAGCCTACCCGACATAACTATAAGAGGGGAAATGAACGCTCTTTTAATAGGCGACCCCGGTACAGCAAAATCGCAGCTTTTGCAGTATGTGTCGAAGATAGCGCCGCGTGGCTTGTATACGTCAGGGCGTGGAACAACCGCCGCTGGGTTAACTGCGGCTGTAATACGAGAGAAGGGAGGGAGCATGAGCCTCGAAGCGGGAGCATTGGTTTTAGCTGACAAGGGAATAGCGTGTATAGACGAAATGGATAAAATGCGTCCTGAAGACCGAGTTGCAATACACGAAGCTATGGAGCAGCATACTGTTTCCGTCGCAAAAGGGGGTATTGTAGCCACGTTAAACGCTCGAACCGCGATGCTCGCAGCGGCCAACCCATCTTTAGGCAGATATGAACCTCATCGAACTGTGGCTGAGAACATATCTCTTCCAGTAACAATTTTGTCTCGTTTCGACTTGATTTTCGTGCTTAGAGATGTACCAGACAAAAATGCTGATGCAAAAATGTCAGAGCATATCCTTGAAATTCACAGGCGCGGAATAAGCCCCGTAGAAGCACAAGTAGAAGCAGACCTCATGCGGAAGTACGTCAGCTACGCTAAAGCAATTAAACCAGTGCTAAGTAAAGACGCGTTGAAACGTCTTAGTGAGTTCTATTTGGCCATGCGTTCAGCAAGCGAGACAGAGGGTTCGCCGGTGGCAATAACTGCGCGGCAGCTTGAGTCGCTTGTTCGTATAGCTGAGGCAAGAGCTCGTGTAGCGTTGAAGAAAGAAGTTTCAGCTGAGGATGCAGACGCAGCTATAGCTATTATGAAGCGGTCTTTGGAGGAAGTTGGAATAGACTTGTCTTCGTACAAAATGGACATTGACCTTATAATGACTGGGAGACCCAAGAGCGTTAGAGACAAGATGCAGGTAGTGCTTTCAGTGCTGATTGAAATGGAAAAGGAAACAGGTATGGTTGAGAAGGCAGCGCTCGTAAACGAGTTAGAGTTAAAGCATAAAATCCAAAGAGCTGAAATTGAACGTATGATCTGGCAGCTGCTACGTGAAGGCACAATTTATGAGCACCGAGAAGGGTATCTAAAGAAAACTTAGACGAGAATTGTTATTGCAGGAAAAGCTGGAATCGAGGGGTGTCTTCTTTTTAGGAGATGTAGGTTGTTTTCTTGTCTTCTTCTTTGCGTGTTTCCTCAGCCTGTAAAGCCCTTTTTTCTTCAATTTCCTGTAAACGTGTTACCATTGTTTCGGCTTTAACGATCTCTTCGTTCATATCGGTTAGGTCCGCGTCAAAATTGAATGTTGTCTTTAAAACTTCTAAAACGCTTCTTGCCGCTAAAGGGTCAGGTAGATAACCGCGGGTTTCTCCCAGAAGGCAGAGTGCACTTATTTTCTTGAAACGTGCCAGTCCGAGTATTAGCCCTGCAGTGCCGACGATGGGGCTTCCCGAGTTGCTTAGAGCTGCGCCTGCGTTTAAGGCTTTGTCTAAAAGTTCTTGGTCGGTGGCTGCTGCGAAAACGTTGGGTTTGTCTTTTGTTTCCATTCGGTAACCGCCTATGGTTACGATCGTTTTTACGTTGTGTTTCTGTGAAAAGTCAAGCATGCGGTCGGCGATTTCGTATTGGCCTTCAATGGTTTGTGACTGACTATCGCCAGTGAAGAGTATTAAATCGTTTTGCCCGTTTTCGTTTTTCCAGAAGTAGAATGCTCCGCGCAAGAGGCGAACATTGCCTTTTTTGTTAACCAGCACGAAGTATGGAAAATGCGGAGAGTAAAGATGCGCGAACTTTTTCGCTTTTAACTTTTTGATTAAATAACGTATTGCGATTTTTCCGACAAGCCCTAAGCCTGGAAGCCCTTCGATTAGAATGGGATTGTTGGGTTCGACTTGTTTGAGTTCCTTTATGTAAGTATCTTTCACTATGCCGCAGTCTCCTTTTTCATAGCCATCCTGTATTTAAGGTATTTATCGTCAGGGGAAAATTTTGCTGGATGAGGTATTCTAACGTTCCCACTGCAGTATGGGCACCCATCCGTCTTTAAGGTGTATTTTCCACATTTCTCACATTTCCTTAAAAGCCAACCCACTATTTCTCCCTTCTGAAGCTACCCTGACCACTAGCCTTGACTATGTTTGACACTACACCTTGGGAGACTTTCTGCAGAATTTCCTCTGCTCGTTTGTAGTTTTCCGCGGATACTTCCAAGCTGTATTTTGGAGCAGCGATAACGTAGAAACGCACATCTGCATCTTTTGGCTTCTCTGCTTTTTTGGCTTTAAGGAACGAGTCTTGGATAACTTTAACGCCGTTAGGTGTCATACAACGGATTTCAAGCGTTCCTTTGACCTTAACCATCTTCACGCGGATTCGTTCTTCCGCGACTTCAGCGAAGGCTTTTGCGAGGTTTTCAGGAACACCTAGTGCTGTTAAAACTTCGGCGCCTTCTTTAGCTATTTTTTCGAAGCCTTCGTACAAGCCGTACTGGTCTTCTAAGAGAGCACCTGCTTTCTCATAAACTTCTTCGGCGGGCAACCCGACTTTTTCTGCAACGCCACGAAGCAAGGCGTCAGCTTTTCGGTCTTGTTTCCATTGGCGTATTTTTTCGATTCGTGCTCTTTTGGTAACGCGCCTCAAGGATAAGTCTATGTGACCTTTCTCTGAGTCTACTCGTATAACTTTCAAAACTGCTTTTTGTCCTTCGCGTACGAAATCGCGGATGTTTCTTATCCAGCTGCTACTGATTTCGGAGACATGTAGTAGTCCTTGTTTGTCGTATTCGTCGAGTTTCGCGTAGGCGCCGTATGTGGTAACGGACTCTATGGTGGCGATCACTAAATCTCCGACTTCAGGCCATTGGGGCTTTCGTTCGGCCATTTTTGTGTTCGTCCTATTCGTAGGCTGTTAGGATTTCGCCTTTGATTTTGGCTCTTCCGCCTGTTGGTTCTGCGAGTGTTTCATCGCAGACGTTGCAGATGACTTTGTTTACGGGGTTGCTGAAGAGGAGCTGTTCGTTTCCGCATTTCAAGCATTTTACGCGCAGGAACTTGCTTCTTGGTTTTGGAATGAGTTTATTCCATTCTGTCATGTTTTCATCTCTCCTATGTTAAGGCTAGTTTTCGCAGGCGTATGCCGTCTTTATGATGCATGTAACCGCATACTTTGCATTTAAGCCTCAGGGTTTGTTTCTTGGTGGTTTTTGCAAATTCACGTTGAAGGGGGTATTTTTGTCCACCATAACCTTTCTTCTCTCGTTTGTGGTGGCGCTCTCCTTTAGCCAAGGCTCTTCGCTTTCCTGCCTTGTAAACGCTTACAGTATGAGTTTGATGAGCTTTACATTTTGGACAGTAGGTCCGAATTTGTTTAGGAACGTTCATGTTGAACACTATCCGACTTTGCAATAGAGAAAACACACGCATTCTTATACTTTTTCCGCTGTTTCCCCAGTTCTCTAACGCTTGGAAGAGACTATAACTCCTTTTATATATACTATAATGCATGTAACTCTGCTACACGTTGTTTTCTACATGTTGTTGGGTTATTTCTGCGCTCGTGGGTAGCCCCTCCTCGTTTTCTGCATACATCCACTATTAGGATCCTATTAGACGGCATATATGTGGGGTGGCTTTGCTGTGTCCTGCGGGGGTGAAGGATGATAAATATTGGTTACTTGAACAATGGTGGCTCTAGTTCAGAGTAGCTTCATCTCAATCTGTTTTTCGTTGTTCTGAATGATTGGTGAAAAAATAAAAAAGGGGTGAGGTTGTAGTTGGTTTTTATTTGGTCGTTTATCGTTTCCGCAGCATCAGGATAATTACTATCCCGATTGCTATGATTGCGATAATTGAACCTGCACCTATACCAAGCACGTAAGTGTCAGTCATGGGTGCCGGCGTCGGCGTTGGTGCTGCCGTGGGTTCTGGTGCGCTTTCAACGTTGATGGCTGTTACCGCTGTTGATGGCCAGTAGGATTCTGTTCCAGCGAACGTAACGTAGACAGTGTATTTTCCGGGAACTGGCGGCGTAAACGTAGCACTGTAGAAGCCGTTAACATC
>JAFGLT010000026.1 GCA_016927895.1 Candidatus Bathyarchaeota archaeon
TAGAAAAAAAAGGCTACGTCAACAGCCAATGGAACATGAACAACGAAAGACCAAGAAAAACCTACAACCTAACAAACGAAGGACAAACAATGCTTAATTTCACCGAAAACTCACTGAACCTGCTGTGCCAGAAAATTGGGACAAACAACGCACCACAAATGAAAGTCGAAGCGAGTGTAACAATGCCCGGCCTTGCGAAGAAAACAAGCTTCGCGTCGACGCTAGCAAAGTAATTCCCCTACTTCCACAATTTTGTTAACTTGAACTACAAATAAAAAAGAGGTTTTCGTCAAACTCTCAGAGACTGAGTAGTCTCCAACACGTTTCTCATCGTGGTTTTGAAGGTCTTTGTTATGTCTTCCATATAGATAGCTCTGCTTTTGATGCCTTTTTGAACTGCGCCGGCAGCTATGAAACATGCACCTACAGTTTCGCTTATAGGCGTAGGCTCTGGAAAAACAATTAAAGATAACCCGATTTTTATGAGACGTGACTTGTTGCCTTCACGCCAAAGTTTCTTTGTATCCGCAGTAACGTTTGCCGTGCTTTTAACTGCGCCAATCACGTCAACGTAGCTTTCACTTAACTCTTTCAAAGCTTCAGCTGTGGCTTTAACTTGCCCTGGCTTCATTAGACATAACCTTACTCAGGATATAGTGACTTGAGAACACAAAAGCTTTCATAGGCGAAAGCATGAAGCTTAAAAGTTTTTTCGCTGTTACAAGAGGATGTTTTTTAATAAACCACCTGAAAAATGAAGCCTCCACTGTGTGCACTTTCGCAGTAAATTGTCAATTTCGCAACTGGCTCGAGACTTGAAACTCACCCGTTAGTGGTGTCGTATTGGATTATTGAGAAGATTTCGTATTTGTCACCTATGGCTTTTCTTCCTTCAAGATAACCTAGTTCTATAAGAAAGCCTATTCCAACCACTTCCCCACCCAGCTTCTCAACCAAATCAATGTTCGCCTTAATGGTTCCGCCTGTAGCCAGCAAATCGTCGATTAACAATACCTTTTGCCCCTTCTCAATGGCGTCTTCATGAACCTCAATCGTGTCACACTCGTACTCCTTCTTGTAAGTAAGGTCCACACACTTGAACGGCAGTTTCCCCTTTTTCCGAACTGGAATAAATCCGACCCCAAGCTCGTATGCTAACGCGGCGCCGACAATGAAGCCTCTAGCCTCATTTGATACGATAACGTCTATGTCCTTGCCCCTGCAATGGTCAGCCAATAACCTTATGCTTTCTTTGAAGCATTTTTTGTCTTTCAGAAGAGGAGTTATATCCCAGAAAACTACACCCTTAAACTCGGGTATTCTTCGAATTTTTGTTTTGAGTTCTAACTTGCAATTTTCAATTTTGTCCATTTCCAACTTCTCCTTTACAGAAACGCGCCCTTCAACGCGCTTGTACATTCGCAAGAGCATTCCTTCGGCAAACGCGCACATGCTTCCAAGATTATGCGCTTAACTTTTTCAACACTAGCCTTCATCGTAGCTACAACCTCATCCGCGCTGACCACATGGTCCTTCCACACGTCGTAATCTGTAACTGTTGAGATTGAAGCGTAACATAATTCCGCTTCGCGTGCTAGAACACACTCCGGAACCAGCGTCATACCTATTATGTCTGCGTCCCAGCTTCTGAAAAGCTTCGACTCGGCTTTAGTTGAAAAACGTGGACCTTCAATGCAAACGTAAGTTCCAGTAGGATGCGCGCGAATGCCTATGTCTTTAGCTATGGCTATAAGCGTCTTCCTCATTTCAGGACACATCGGCTCAGCCACCGATATGTGGCATACCTTGTTGCCCGTGTAGAACGACTGCTCACGCTTGGTGGTTCGGTCGATAAACTGGTCAACAAACACAACATCGCCCGGCTTGTAATCTTCCTTTAACGAGCCAACAGCGGAAGGCGCAAGAATCCGCTTAACACCAAGCTTCTTCAAAGCGAAAACATTAGCCCGCGAATTAACGTCTGTCGGTCTTATCGTATGCTTCTTCCCGTGCCGCGGCAGAAACGCCACACTCCTGCCCGCCAACTCTCCTACAGTAATTGAGTCAGAAGGCGCACCATACGGCGTCTCCACGGTTACTTCCTCAACGTTCTTGAGCAGTTGCGGGTCGTAAAGACCCGTTCCACCTATTATCCCGATTTCAGCTTGCATGGAAATTTACTTCAAGCACTCCACTTATAAAAATACCGACTAAAAACCCCCAACAGGCTGCACTGGCTCGCCGTTTCTCGGCGAACGGCGTTGTTTGCGTACGCTTAATAAAAGAGGCAATCGCCCATATTAGGGGAGAAGTTTTTTGTGCAAGGCAACCGAGAAAGGAAATCGAATAGGCTAATAAATGAAAAAAGCCCGTATCTGCTCCAGCACGCTTACAACCCTGTAGACTGGTATCCGTGGGGAGATGAGGCTTTTGAAGCAGCTAAAGCGCAAGACAAACCAGTTTTTGTTTCAATAGGTTATTCGGCATGTCACTGGTGTCACGTTATGGAAAAGGAAAGCTTCGAAGACGACGCAGTGGGCACGCTGATGAACGAAGCGTTCGTCTGCATAAAGGTTGACAGGGAGGAAAGACCCGACCTCGACAGCGCCTACATGACAGTGTGCCAGATGATGGGGAGAAGCTGCGGCTGGCCGCTTAACATTATTATGACTTCAGAGAAGAATCCGTTCTTTGCAGCCAGTTACATCCCAAAAAACAGCAGGTTCGGCTTGGCGGGTATGGTTGACATAATTCCTCAGATTAAAGACATCTGGAAAAACCGCAGGTCCGACTTGGAAAACTTAGGAAACGACATCAAACACAGAATCGAAATCCTTGAGAAGAGAACTCTGGGAGAAAAGTTGGGAAAAGACGTTTTGGCTGATGCCTACGAGAAGCTTGTCTTAAGCTTTGACGGGGAGAATGGCGGGTTTGGGCGCGCTCCAAAGTTCCCCACACCGCATAAACTTCTTTTTCTTTTGAGATACTGGAACCGAACCAAGGAGAAAAACGCTTTGGCAATGGCTGAAAAAACGTTGCGAGCAATGCGTATAGGCGGCATCTTTGACCAAGTGGGCTTCGGTTTTCACCGTTACTCAACAGACTCGGAGTGGCTGGTTCCTCATTTTGAAAAAATGTTATATGACCAAGCCTTGTTGGCACTGGTTTACACGGAAGCGTTTCAAGCCGCGGGCGCGGGCAAGTTCAAGGTAACCGCTAAGGAAATCTTAGAGTACGTTCTTAGAGATTTAGCTTCGCCAGAGGGCGGCTTCTATGCGGCTGAAGATGCAGACAGTGAAGGTGAGGAGGGCAAGTTCTACTTGTGGACTGAAGAAGAAATCAGAAAAGCCGTGGCGCCCAAAGACGCTGAGTTGGCGGTTAGACTTTTCGGAGTCAAAACTGGAGGAAACTATGTTGAGGCAGGTAGAAGCCGAAACGGCAAAAACATACTTCACTTGGCAAAACCGCTAGAGCAGGTTGCCTCAGAGTCACAGTTAACCGTTGATGAACTCATTGGTAGTCTGGGAAAAATTTGTAACTTGCTGTTTAAAGCCAGAGAAAAACGAGTGCACCCAAATAAAGACGACAAGATATTAGTGGACTGGAATGGGTTAATGATTGCAGCTTTAGCAAAAGCCAGCCGCGTTTTCAGTGAACCGCGATACTTGCAGGCCGCAGTCAAAGCCGCAGGTTTCATATTTGAGAAAATGAAGGATGAGAACGGAACGCTTTATCATCGCTATGCAAAAGGTGAAAGGGCGATAGCGGGTTTTCTTGACGATTACGCGTTTCTTGTGTGGGGGCTGGTGGAAATTTACGAGGCAAGCTTTGAGGAGTCGTACTTGCAGAAGGCGGTGGAGTTAACCAACGCGATGATTTCGCGGTTTTGGGACGACGAGAATTTAGGCTTCCACTTCACAGCTAAAGGCTCGGATGACGCGGTGCCCAGAAGAAAACAAGTTTATGATGGTGCTTTGCCTTCAGGTAATTCCGTAACGTTGCTCAACATGCTACGTTTGGCTCTTTTAACTGGAGACACGAAGTATGGAGAGCTTGCCAATAAAATAATTAACGTTTTCTCTGAGGATGTAAAGAACGCTCCTGCAGCACACACATTTATGCTTCTTGGAGTGGACTTCAGTATTGGACCCGCCTACAATGTTGTTTTAGTCGGCGACCCACAAGAAGAAAGCTTGGAGAACATGCTCAGCGCTTTGAAAAGCGGCTATTTGCCGAACAAGGTGGTTTCGCTACGGCAGCCAGACAAGGCGGCGTTGGGCTACGAGAAAATTGACGGCAAAGCCACGGCTTACGTTTGCCGCGGACAGACATGCATGCCTCCGACGAATAAAACAGAAAAAATGCGGGAGTTTCTTGGGTTGCCGTAAGCAGAAAAGTAGATTGCAGGTGATTCTGCTCTTGTTGGGGATTGAAATGCTCATTGAGAAAAGATTGTTATGTTGCTGTTGGTCGGGTTCCAAGCGTAAGTTGAAGCTTCATCGCTTCACCGTCTCTCATTATTGTCACGTCGATTGTTTGACCCGGCGAGGTGTTTGCTTCTAGAAACGTTGAAAGGTCGTCGATGCCCTTGATTCTTGTGCCGTCTAACGCTATTATGATGTCGCCTCCAATTACCACGTATTCTCCGGCAACTGCAACTTGTTTTGTTCCTCCCTGAATACCTGCTTCATCGGCAGGTCCGCCGCTTGTAACTTGAGCAATCAGCCAGCCGTAAGTTACGTCCACGCCCATTTCCTCTGCGATTTCATAAGTCATGCCCGTTCCTGATGCGCCCAGCCAAGAATGTTGATCGTAAGAACCCTCCGTTATTAAGGATTCAATTTCACGCAGTACAGTGCTGGACGGGATTGCAAAGCCTAATCCTTGGGAGTCACTTACAATTGCTGTGGTTATGCCTACGACTTGTCCTTGGTAGTTCAGAAGCGGTCCTCCAGAGTTGCCTGAATTTATGGGCGCGCTCATTTGTATGACGTTTGCTATGGGGTAATCGCCAGACATTTCTTCAGTTATCGTTCTGCCCAGCGCGCTGATTATGCCTGTTGTCATCGACCCAGCTAATCCATAAGGGTTACCGACTGCGATAACTGGGTCACCAACCTGCAAAGTTGCCGAGTCAACAATCTCAAGAGCACTGTAGTCGCTTTCTGACGCATCTGTTGAAAGAACTGCTAGGTCAGCGTAGGGGTCGGAACCGAGAACTGTGGCTTCGTATCCGTTTCCGTTTATGAAGGTTACAGTAATGTTAATCGTGTCTTCAACCACGTGATAATTCGTGATGATAACGGTCTGGCCATTGAAATTATAGACGAAACCTGACCCCTGCACCTGAGAGTAGTAAGTGCGACGAAAATTGTCATAGTCCAGTGTTAAGCCGCGAATAATCACTATGGCTTCTTTGACTTCCTCATACAGCGGGGCAAGCGACGCATTCTCTCCAATCAGGTAGGTGTTGCTTTGACCCCCTGTACTCGATGTTGATTGAGTATTTGACAGCTGCTCTTGAAGCCTCGAAACCTGATCTTGCATGTCAGTTATGTTCTCTGACAAGGTTAAGGTACTCACTGTATAACCTATTAGGGCGCCAGATAACAGGCTAACCAGTATAACAACTACGAGGAAAAGAGTGAAGCTAGGCCTTCTGAATTGCAGGTTGTTCTCCAATTATATCTCCTTAATTTATCATAGTTTTTTCTTGCAGGAAGGGCATCTCTCGTCGCCGGGAGCGATCTTACCCTCGCAGTGTGGACATGTGTACTTCTTTTTCGCTACGTGTCGCCCTTGCTTTTCTCTGGTTATTTTTCCATCACTTAAAAAGAGCATTCTTTCAGTTTGAGCGGCGACTTGACCATCATGAGTAACCATGATTATGGTTGTTCCCTGGTTGATGTTGAGGTTTGCAAGCAATTTCACAATTTCGTACTTGTTTTTTGAATCCAAGTTTCCAGTAGGCTCATCCGCCAAAATTATCGCAGGGTCATTTGCTAACGCTCGTGCAATCGACACCCTTTGTTGTTCGCCAGCGCTGAGGCGTTGAGGGCGATGCCGTTCTCGTCCAGAAAGCCCCACCATGCCTAAAAGTTCGCTTGCTCTCTGTTTCCTTCCAGTCTTCGAAGTAAATTTACCTTCCATTGGCAGTTCCACGTTCTCTCTGGCGTTTAAATACGGCAATAGATTAAACGTTTGAAAAACAAACCCAATCTTGTTTAGCCGTATCTTATAGAGATCCTTTTCAGGCATTTTTGTCACGTCCACATCACTCAACAGAAGCGTCCCTGAGGTTGGCTTATCAAGACAGCCTAACATGTTTAGCAGGGTAGTTTTGCCTGAACCAGAAGGCCCCATTATTGAGACAAACTCGCCTTTGTTCACTTGTAGGTCCAAGTTAGAGAGGGCGGGGACTTCACGTTTGCCCAGCATATAGGTTTTGGATACTTTTTCTAGCGTTAACAGTGGTTTACTCATATCGCATAGCCTCCGCAGGTCTTGTTCTAGATGCTCTCCACGCTGGGTAAAGGCTACCCAACGCGCCTAACAGTACAGCAGCGCCAAGCGCAATGAGGATAAGTTCAGGGGTTAGAGATATTGCAGTAGTTGCTGTGCTGGTCGCCCCTGGGTTAGTTGTTGCCATGCGTGCACCTCCAAAAGTGCTTACTTGTTGGCTTACAGTGGGGAGTAATAATCCTGATAGTGTAGGTGCAGCAAGGCTGGCTATTGCGATTCCAACTACGCCTGCAATCAAGCTTAACATAACTCCTTCAAGCATGAACTGGCTCATAACGGTCCAATTGCTGAAACCTATCGCCTTAAGCGTGCCGATCTCTTTTGTCCTTTCACGCACGGTATATAACATCACGAATAATACTATCAGGCTTGTAGCTGCAACTGCGACAACTACCTCCTGAAACGCCGTACTTTGTGTTTGGCTTAGGCTTGCTTCAGCTTCTTCTAAAGCTGTTTCGTAGGTTGATTGCAGAGATTCAAGTTGTTCTAATCGTTCTTGCCCAGTAGTGACTGTAAGCTCTGGATGCAAGTCATTTATTTCCGTAGCAACATCAGTTACCACATCACTGCTTTCAGCAAAAACGGTTAGAGTAGTGATGTATCCAGTATTGTTAGTTAATGATTGGGCGTCAGAAAGGTTCATATAAAGAGTTGTTGTGCTCTCAACGCCCGATGAACTATAGACGCCTATAACCTCAAAAGTTTCATCCAATATCTCAATTGTATCCCCAACTTCAGCGTTAAAAAACAGGGTATTGTTTTCGCTTAGAAGAACAACACCGCTATCTCCTGCTTGCAGGTTTCGTCCATCAACGATGTCCGTTGGCAGAACAGGGTAATTATCGACAATTTCAGAAGTCAGCGGAATACCCTCGATTACGTAATCTACGCTAAGAGTTGTGAAAGTCCGCCCCATCATTTCCATCTCTTCCTCTGTGCCTTCTGACACTTCTAGGGTTGGCACAACAGCAGCAACGCCGTCAAGGGTACTGTTGATATCATTGTAGAATGTCTCGTTCATAGCGGTAGTTCCCCCGCCGCCAAATGCTCCTCCGCCAAACTGGCCAGGCGCACCAGTACCATTGCCAAACTGGCCAGGCGTGAATCCTGAACCATCACCGCCATCTGGAGGAGTGAAATCAAATCCGCTTGGAACACTTTGGTCGGGAGCCGCGAAGCCGAAACCTTCAAAGCTTGAGCCTATGGTGCAGTCTATTTGTGTTAATGTTTGGTTTATTGTCGCCTGTGTTTCAGTGATGGTACTGCCGAGGTTCTCAGTTAGTCCCAACGCGGATTCTTGATTTGCGATGACTCCCGCTGGGATAGATATCATAATTGCCAGAGAAAAGCCTAAAGCAATAATTACTAACAAGGCTCTCATTTTTCGTCTTGAAATATTTCTAACAGCTCGTGTAATGACACCCAATTAATTCACCTTTCAGGATATTCCTAAAAAAAGGACAACCAAAAAGGGAGCCCTTGAGAGAGTGGTTGGTGCAATTGCAGCTGAGGTCAGCAAACTTGTTACATTTATTTTGGTTATTTTTGTCAACTCCCTTTTTGGCCGTCATTTTCTTCAAAGAAGTTGAAGAGTTATTAAACGATTTTTCAGAATTATACCAAAATCTTCCCCTTTTCATAATACTGTGAAATTAATTTTGACGTAATTCAAGGTATAGGCAGTTTTCGGTTTTTTAAATAAAAATCGTTAACTTTTGTGGAGCAGATTATTAATTTGGGTAAAAAGAGGGAGAAAGAAGCAGTTGTTTTTGTTTGAACATAATTGATAATTCGGGTGGGTGTGCGTTGAGGCTTATCGCTAGCTGTTCTTGTAAGGGTTATTATTTGTGTTAGTTTTGTCTTTTCAACAGTCATAGTCACATTCATGTGGCCAATTACGTCTTTTTACAGCGTTAACCATCTAGGGCACAAGCATGATAGTGAGTACTGTAGAATACTGTAGTCTTCACCGAAAATGAAGTTGATACATTGCTTTTCCCGCTAGTGGCTATTCACCTCCATGTACGTTGGCAACTTTCCTCTTAGCGGCATCTTGTTAAGCGATTTTTCAAGATTGCACCCGATTTTGTTCCCAATTTATACAAACTCAGGTTGAGTTTTTGTTGAGAGGTGAGGAACAAGTTTATTACTAAAGCTCAAATAGGGAATCATTAAATTCCTCAAGAAAGTGGCGGTATGGATTGGGTAATAGCGCGCGTTCAATAAAGTATCTTCTCGGGTGGCTTATTGCAGGCACCAGAGGTGGCGCTACGCGTGCGAAAATGATTAAGGCGTTGAAAGAAACCCCGCAAAACGCCAATCAGCTGGCAACACAGTTGGGAATGGATTACAGAACCATAAGACATCATCTTAAAGTTCTTGAGAAAAACAGGATGGTCACTACTGGCGGAGAGGGTTATGGCATCACGTATTTCTTGTCTCCAGTTTTGGAGGAGAATTACGTGCTTTTTGAGGAGATTGTGAATAGAATGTGGAAAAAGTAGAAAAAGGAGAAAAAAATAATGAACAGCCATATGAATAAGAATAGAAAAATCTTGGTAGTAATAATCGTAGCTGTGATAGCGATAGCGCTAGTAGCTGCGACTTGGGCATCATATTCTTTTCCATTTCCAGTTTCAGACTTTGGGGAAAGACGTTTTCCGCCTTCGGATTATATTTTTGGTGACCTTGAGCTTTTCTATGTAGCGCAGACTGTGCTTTCCACTGTTAACGTTGCGCTTCTAATTTTCCTGTTGACCTCGTACGTGGACATATACAGGAAGACAAAGTCGCAATTCACGTTGGGTCTAATCATATTCTCAATGGCTTTCCTCTTCAGGACCCTTACTGCGAATCCGTTGTTCATGTGGATTTTCGGTTTCAAAGCGTTCGGCTTAGGGCCATTCGCCCTGTTGCCGGATATATTCGAGCTTTTGGCGTTGTCTGTACTGCTGTACCTCAGCGCTAAATACTGAGAAGGGCGATGTGAGCCGTGAAAAAGAAAGTGTTTATTTCAGGACCAATTCTGGGCATGGAAACTAGCCAAGGCTACAGAAAAACCATTAGTGAAATCTGTGAGAAACTGGGTTTTGAAGTAATTGACCCGTGGCACCGCGAAAAAAGCCTGTACAAGGGTGACGAGAAGTGGTGGTGGCCTAATGTTCCAGCTTCAGGTTTTGTTCAAAGGGACTTGGAGGATGCTGAACGATGCGACATCATGGTTGTTTTTTTTCCGAAGCTTTCTGCGGGAGCTTGTATGGAACTGTTTTATGCGAAACGTAAGGGCAAAAAAATCATAGTGGTTTCTGAAATGCAGTCTTTGAGTCCTTGGATTAAAATTCACTCAGATAGGATAGTGAAAAATCTTAACGAGCTTGAGGATGAGCTAAAAAAACTTCAATGATGAGTTACGTGAACGTTTTATCATTTTTAAAGGGCTCAAGCAGCTACTGAAGTCTGGTTGCCTGTTTCACGGGTTACTAGCGTGTAATTTTTGTCTATAGCCCTCCTTATATAAATTATAAATAGAAACCATATGTAGTCTCGAGAGAACCGCTGGGCGGGCGTGGAACAGTGAAAAGGTGTAAGGGTATCTACGTCTTAATCATTCAAGTAAGGCGAAACATCAAGGTGGATGTGGGCGCTTTGGGTGAAATGGCTTTTGCGAAGGGTTTGTATGCCTATGTTGGTTCCGCACAGGTTAACATGGAACAGCGAGTGAAACGTCATCTTAGAAGCGAGAAGAGAAAGTTTTGGCACATCGATTACCTGCTGGGCAACTCAGCATCCAAAATCATCAAAGTATTCTATAAAGAAGCCGCAAAACCTGAAGAGTGTAAAACCGCGGAAAGCCTCAGCCGTGAAAGTGAGCCAGTAGCAGGTTTCGGTTGCTCCGACTGCAACTGCAAAAGCCACCTGTTCCACATAAAAAACTACGAACTCATGCAAGAAACAATGCAAGTATTTCCCAAAGAAACATAACGCTTTTTAAGACATGATAGCAAGAATACGTAGTCTAACGTTAAAGCGGTCGTAGTCTAGTTTGGCTAGGACATCAGCCTGCCACGCTGACGACCCGGGTTCGAATCCCGGCGACCGCACCATTTTTACCCAACACTGATTACTTCAGCAAAAGATGGCCAAAATGAAAACGGGAAGAAACATGTTTGACAATGTTTTTTATGGGGTCGAATAGGAAAGGTTTTATATATTGCCTGGTTGGATAATCCATCCATAAATCGGAGCGTGTAACCGGGTCCACAAAACACCAAACAAACACCTACAGCTTAACAAAACATCCATCGTAGCAAAGCCGCAACATATGCCTAGCAAAAGTCGTTGGGGTTCAGCTTCGACCCTCTCGAGTTGGCCCCAACGGCAAAGGCTACAATCGCAGTTTACAGAGGTGTGCACGCTCGAAGATATTTTCCGCTAAACGATTGGCTGAATTTCAATACTCTAACGCACTCGCACGTCCTAATTCATTTAGACACTAGCTCGTTTGAGAGCCCACATGCACCCCGCGAAGAATAGCAAACCGAAGCCCAGAAGAGCCGCGAAGGACAGCCATGGAAACGTTTGCCCCAAAGCTGCCGCACGCAAACACTCACTAGAATGGGTAAGAGGTAAAAGGTATAAGACAGCTTTCACTGCTCCAGGCAGTTGATTCAAAGAAAAGAAAGTGCCGCTTAGAAAGGTCATCGGCAAAATTACAAGGGTGTTGAAGGTAGTCATATCTTGGTGCGATTTAGCCCACATACCAACAAGCACACCAAGGAAGGAAAAGACAAAGCAAGAGCTAACCAAGATTAACATGAAAAGCGGGCTAACAATGAGCGCTGGCGAAATGATTACTCCAACTGCTAATATTGCAACAGTGCTGATTAGACCCCGTACTACGCCTATCAAGGTTTTACCGACGGCTAACGAAAAGAGGCTTATTGGAGACATCAAGTATTCGTCGAAGCACCTGTAGAAAAGACGATCCACATGCAGCTTATATCCAGCACCACCATAACTACTTGACATAGCGGTAAGCGCAATTATACCAGGCATAACAAAAGCAAGGTAACTATAACCATCAAAACTGATTCCACCCCCCAAACCATAACCAAAAGCCACAAGGTAAAGAACGGGATTCACAAGACTAGTAGCAAGTGTCCTCAGCCAGTGGCGCCTCAAAAATCTCAAATCCACCCACAAAACGGAGTATATATCCCTAAGCACGGTTATCATTTAATCGTCGCCTACCTTTCGGCCGGTTAATTCCACAAAGACATCTTCTAGGTTAGAATCGCGAATGATGATAGTCTTGGCATCTGAAGGCAAGTTCTGAACATAACTTGTTGCTGCCTCTCTATCAGCAAAATACTGGTAACGAGTTTCCTTGTTATCCACGAGAGTCTCTACAGTGACCAAGCCTAATCTTTGACGTAACTCTAAAGGCTTACCAAGATCAATCAAGCGTCCCCGATGGATTATGCCTACACGCTGACACAATGCTTCTGCCTCTTCAATATAGTGTGTAGTGAGGAAAATTGTAGTACCATCAAGATGCAAACGACGTATTGAATCCCACAACCGCCGCCGTGTTTGAGCATCCAATCCCACAGTGGGCTCATCAAGAAAAAGCACTTTGGGCCTATGCAACAGAGAACCGATAATCATCGCTCTTTTCTTCATACCTCCTGAAAGATCGTCAACTATTCGGTCAGCTTCTTCAGTGAGCCCAACATAATCAAGCAACTCGTCAATTCGCTTCTTGCGTTCAGCCGAACCCAGATGATGCAGACGAGCACGAAACTCCAGGTTTTCTCTTACACTCAAATCACGGTCCAAACTAACATGCTGCTGCACCACGCCAATCATTTTCTTCACTTCGTCAGGCTCCTTCACAACGTCAAAACCGTTCACCAAAGCACGACCCGAAGTCGGCTTAGTCAAAGTAGTTAACACACGAATAGTAGTAGTCTTACCCGCACCGTTAGGACCCAAAAAACCATAAATCTCGCCAGCGTGAACCTTCAAATCCAAAGCGTCAATCGCCGTGACATCCCCATATGTCTTAGTTAACTTTTCAGTTACTATAAACTCTTCCATCCACAACGTCCCCTTTTTGCTCTCCGTCCATACGCCTTCGGCTACTCATCATCTATAAAGTAAATAATTAAGAATTTCCCTCATCAATTTCTCAGTACAAGCTTTTCCACGCATCACGCCACCACCCAAGGCTGCTTCCAACTAACCATCACGCTTCATTACTGCTTCAGTTACCCGCTATCTTTTTCGAGAACCCAATCAGTTCAGCCGCTTGGTGTCACTGATTAACAGGAACGACTTACCGAATCCTTTCCCAGAAACTGCAAATTGAATATCGTCACTTAGGAAATAAAACGCTAAGAAAACGCTATGGAAAGCACATAATAAGTGCTTGTTAATCGGAAAGGAAAATTTTGCCCAGTTTTTTAATGTTGCCAAACATAACGCAGTGACCTTTTTCTGGAAAGATTTCCAAGTAAGCACCAACAACACTTCTAGAAATCAGGTATGCGTTACTAACTCGGCAAGTCTTATCGTCAGCACCATGCCAAATAACCAATTTGCCAGCAGGAATCATTGAAAGGGAGATGTCCCAAGGCTTCATGAAAAGCTTATGCTCCTGAAACACCGCTTTAACGCCTTGATTGCCTTGTCGAAAAGCTTCAGCCATTGATTGATACATCAAGGTAACCCATGCAAGATTAGAAAAAAACGTCAAATCGTCTTTAGAGCAACCATGAAGCATATGTTTTCCCGCCCTTGACCGCAAGAAAGCGCCAACATCTTCATTTGCTTTCAGCACCTGCAAACTCATCCGTTTCAAAGCCAACAGTCCGAGGAACGGAACCTGCATGGCATAACGAGCAAAGGGCGTATTGTGAGCCGTTGCCACGTCGAAAGGCAAAGCTGGCGCACCCACGAGCACCGCCTTGGTTACGCGACTTGGAAAAAGAGCCAAGTAAGCAAGAGCAAAAACGCCTCCTCCAGACCAACCGAGAACCCCAAACCGGTTAATACCTAAGTGATCAGCCAAGAAGTTAACGTCGCCATTAAAAGCCCCAAGACTTTTTCTTGGCGCAAAAGTGGACAAGCCGTAACCGGGCCTGTCTATACCAATTATCTGCAACTTTGCGGCGTAAGCAAGTTCCGTTAAGAGCATAACTTCTAAACGGCTGCTGGCAGTACCGTGAAAGTACATAACAGGATTCCCTTTGCCGACTATAAAATATCCGAGCTGCCGCCCATCGGGCAAAGAGATAACTTGGCTGTTCAACTTTCTTTTCACCTTCCTTCGTCAAAGGGTAAATGTTCAAGATTTGATAGGAAAGGTTTTGTATCAAGGTTTATGTAGCTATTCTGGACGAGTATATGGACTGAATTCTCTAATCAACTACAAAAATATTGTTTTAATTCAAAAGAACATAAGTTGAATAAAACAGATTAAGCCAACGATATAATACTCAAGTGTAAAATGGGCTATAGGACTACGATATGATGAATGAAATTAAATTCGGTGTATTTCTTCCCTTTTACGCTTTTGAAGCAGAAAAGAAAGAAACCTCACCCCCTTTTCACCGAGTTCGAGATATTGTCTTGGAATGCGAACGATTAGGATACGATTCAGTGTGGTTAGACGATCACCTGATGTTTGAAAAACGCCCCATCCTCGAATGCTGGACAACGCTCTCGGCGCTCTCAACCATAACCTCAAAAATTAGGCTTGGCAGTATGGTACTATGCAACGGGTTCAGAAGCCCATCGGTACTCGCCAAGATGGCAGCCACACTCGACGTAATATCAAACGGCAGGTTAGAGCTCGGCATCGGCGCGGGCATTCAAGAAGACGAGCATGAAGCTTACGGAATACCATTTCCTAAAGCACGCACCAGAACAGCCCTCATGAAAGAGTCAGTGGAAATAATTAAGAAAATGTGGACCGAAGAAAAGGCAAACCATCGAGGAAGATACTACAGAATAAGCGAAGCGGTGTGTGAACCGAAGCCTGTGCAGAAGCCCCACCCACCAATAACAATTGGAGGCGGTGGCGAAAAATTCACTTTGAAAGTGACAGCGCAACATGCAGACCGATATGACTGGGGATACGTACCCACGTTGGAGCGGTACAAGCATAAACTAAACGTTTTAGAAAGCCACTGCAAAGCTGTAGGCAGAGACTTCAACGAAATAGAGAAGTCATGCTGGCTCGGCGGCCAAATGTTCATTGTCAAAGACCATAAAGAAATAGATAAAACAGTGTCACAGTTGAAACCCGACAATGTTTCCCTAAAAGATTTCAGCAAATTAAATTTCGTAGCCACTCCAGATGAGTGCAGACAGGAAATACAGCGATACACGAGGCTAGGCGTAACTTATTTCATGCTGTTTTTCGGGGACCTCCCAGACCTGAACAGCTTGAGACTTTTCGCCGAAAAAGTTGCTGTAAAAATGAAATAGCGGACTGTTAAAAAAAAGAAGTGTTAGTGAAGCTGGATATATGGACTAATTAGCTGGTTAGTTCTTCGACCTCTTTTTTGCCTTCAGCTAGTTCGTTTTCCTGCTGTTTGTCGTTTATCAAAAGTAGAGCTTGGAATTCTCCGACGTGTGTTTTTTCTTCTTTAGCTATGTCAAGCAGAATCGTCTTCAAGTGTTTGTTCTCGGTTAACGCTGCCATCTGCTCGTAAAGATTAATGGCATCGAATTCAGCGATTATTGCTGCTCTAAGTATCTCTTTGTCCAAATCAGCTTTCTTTATCTTTGCAAGGTCTATCGGAATTTTAGACAACAACTTCTTCAACTCCTTTCTTTGAAGCAAAATAAGAATATAGATTTCGAATAGAAAAAGGTTGACTTCAAGCTTTGGGTTCTAAATCAACTTGAACCCTTAGCCCAGCGTTTCAATTTAGCTTCTTATTCCATTGGGCAGTTTTCTCATGTAGTAAGTATTTCCTTCATATTCGAGTTCTACTAATTTGTTTTCACTTAAAAGCGCCTCGACAACTTGCCAATCCGCATCAGCACTTTCTAAAAAGTTTTTCACTGCTTCCTCACGCATAGGATGCACAGCTGTTATACTCAGCAAGTCCTCTTCAACATTTCCGGTAGAAGCAAAAGCATTCCCTTCGTAACCCATCAAACATTCAACCCTGCTAGCTCCAAGCTTTATGGAAAAGACCTGAAAAGCAGCGTTAATTACTTCTTCCTTGGCGCGTTTAACCCAATTTTCTGTTGGCGGTCTTATCGGAATGGATATGTATGCCTTATTCAAGTTTTTCAGCTCTGCTAGGAAGCCAGCTATTCTTTGGAACTCATCGCCGTAGTCAATGTTACCTATCAGCATAGTTTCGCTTACAAGTGTTCCTCGGAACGTCTCTGTGAACTTCCGTATGCCTTCCAAAACTATTTTCAATCTTAAGTCTTTGTGAGGCCTGTTCACTTTCCGCCACAAATCTTCGCTGACAGCATCCACTTTCAAAGAAATTAAATCTGCTTTTTGTAAATCCTCTCTCACACAATCTTGCCAAAGTAGCGAAGCGTTGGTTATTACAGCTATTGGAATTCCTGTTTGCTTCAAAGAAGATATTTCCTTGGATATGTTAAGGTCTAGAGTTGGTTCTCCATCGGGCACAAAAGTAAGATAGTCAATTCTTTCATCTCTCGCGGTTACTTCGTTAATTTTTCTTCTAACTTCTCTTGTAAGTTCTTCTGGCTTGTAGAAGGCTTGCCTCTCAACAGTCAAGTCAGTTGTTTTTCCCACTTGACAGTAGACACATGAATACGTGCAGGTTTTTGGCGGAATATTATTTATTCCTAAACTTCTTCCCAGACGTCTTGATGGAACTGGACCGAACGCAAGTGTTGCAATGTTTTGCAAATTAGACACTTCCGAGGCTAAAAAGAGTCTTTACAGCGTTTCCATATGTTTTCAATTTCTTTTGCAACATCGCTTTCTGAAGCGTATTCTACGATGGTTTTCCCGTTGACCATGGCTTCGGTAACTTTTGGGTTGAAGGGAATTTTGCCGACAACTCTTATGCTGTTTTCTTCACAGAACCCCAAAATTTTGTCGGTGTTATCCTTGTTTATGTCGTACATGTTTACGCAGACAAGTGGCTTAACGTTGAAATGCTTTATCAGCTGCAGTGCCCTTTGAAGGTCGTGGATTCCAGACATTGTTGGCTCGGTAATTACCAGACCAACGTCTACACCTGAGAGTGAAGCTATAACGGGACAACCGATTCCAGGTGGACCGTCTATTATGATTAAGTCGCTGTTCTCTTTTTCGGATAGTACCCTAGCATTCTGCCGAACTAAAGTAACTAGTTTTCCCGAATTTGATTCGCCTGGACTAAGCAAGGCATGTGCCATTAAACCATATTTCGTTTTTGAAATGTAAGCATAACCAGAAACGCGTTCAATCATAGTTATTGCATCAGAGGGGCAAATCGCGGCGCAGACACCACATCCTTCGCAAGCAATAGCGTCAACTTCTATGGCTTCGGTTATGGCGTCGAACCGGCATTTTTCTCTGCAGACACCGCAGTTGTCGCATTTTGCTTTGTCTATAACGGCGAGTTTTGAGCCTATGAACTCTTGTGTTTTAATCACTTCAGGATGTAACAGCATGTGAAGGTCTGGCGCATCAACGTCGCAGTCTGCGAGAACAGCGTTTCCTGCTAACACAGCTAAGGAAGCAGTCAGGGTTGTTTTACCGGTGCCGCCTTTGCCGCTTAAAATCGTTAACTGTTTCATTCTTCAACAAGCCTCTTTATTTCGCTGTAGAGTGCCTGAAATTTCTCTTTCCATTCGGGCATTTCTAGGCTGAACGGGATACCTTTTGAATAAAGTTCAGCTATTCTTCTCTGATAGGGAATCTCCATCAGTATGGGGATTTTCTCTTCTTTGCAGTACTGATACACTTTGTCGTCGCCTATGCCTGCACGGTTAACGACGACTCCAAAAGGAATACTCATTTTTCTTAAAACTTCCACAGTTATCTTCAAATCGTGCAAACCAAACGGTGTGGGTTCTGTTACCAGAAGGCAGAAATCGCTTTGCCGGACTGTTTCTATAACAGGACACGAAGTACCAACTGGTGCATCGATAATTACGTTTGTGTTATCTTGTATTTGGTTTTTTACTGCTCTTATAAGTGGAACAGACATTATTTCGCCAACGTCAAGTTCGCCGTAAACAAGCTTCAGGTCTCCGACCGTGCCAAATTTTAATGCTCCAATCCTGCGTTTTTCCTCAGTAATCGCTTGTCGGGGGCAGGCTAAGGTGCATCCGCCGCAGCTGTGGCAAAGCTCTGGGAAAAACAGATTTTTATCTGGGCTGACGAATAGGGCGTTATATTGACAGAACTTGGCACATTCTCCGCAATGAGAACATAACTCTTCGTTTATGTGGGGAACCAAAACGTAAACTTGTTCCGTGCTGTGCATTTTGGGATTCAACAGTAAATGCGCATTCGGTTCCTCAACGTCGCAGTCGAGAAGTTGATCATTGCCTACTGAAAGCGCCATGTTCACGGCTACGGACGTTTTACCAGTTCCACCTTTTCCACTAGCAACTGCTACAATCATCTTTACACAATCCTAAATTTCATTGAAAACTTGAGACTCATATTTCTAAGCGACCTTTTAGCTTCTCGTACTCGGCGAGGGCTTTTCGCAGTGTTTTAATTGAAAGCGTGGTGCAGTCAAGCTTTGACTTTGGTAGACCTCCGAGTTCCGTCAGTATATCGTTGCCTGTAATTTTTTTTGCCTGCTCAATAGTTTTGCCTCTCAGAAGCGTGGTCATGGCGGACGCTGAAGAGGCTGATCCTGGGCATCCTAGATAATAGAATCTGGCGTCTTCAATTATGTTGTTTTCGTTAATTTTCAGGTATAATTTTATGAGGTCGCCGCATGAACCTAGAAAAGTTGTGGCGACGCTAGGGTTTTCAATTTTTCCTACGTTAACGTTGTCCACGTAAAACTTTATGGCTTTACTGGAGTAACCTGACTCAACCATCAACTTCAGTTCTTCTTCAGAAAGTTTCCTCGACGTATTCTTTCACCCCATTACACAGTTGTCGCGTTCAGCAGGCACATTAAGGGTGGCGTGCGTCGTGGCAGCCTTCTGTGAGTTCTTGAAGCCTGTTTTCCTTGTACGCCGCAATGACTTCGTTGACCGTGTTTGCGTTTGCTTGTAGCACGGCAATCCCAACGCTTTGGAAGCTAGCTATTCCTCTTCGTCCCATACCATAAGCGATGATAACCTTAGGTTTTAATCCTAAAACGACTTCGTGAGGTTGACCCATTCTTCCGGTACCATGCGGCAAGTTTGCAACAGTTTTGACGTTTGCGACTTCTCCATTATCGTTTAATTCAACAACAGCGAAGTAAGGTGCTCTCCCGAAATGCTCCGCTAAATAAGAGTTCAATCCGTCTTGACTTGCTGTAGGAATTACTATTCTGTTTGGCAATCACTCACCTCCGATTTCCATTTTGATTTGTCTCTTCAAAGTTAAATCGGCTAACGACGCCATGCCCCTCGGCCGCCTCCTTTACCGCCCATTCCAAAATGGCTGTCAACGGTAGGTGAACCAGTTTTTGCGAATTCTCCTCGGTTAAACTTTTCAACTGCCTCTCTGACGGTCCCGAAGGCGCCTGTCACAATTTCTATACCAGCCGCTGACAACGCACCAAAGGCATTGGGTCCAACATTTCCAGTTATAAGCAGTTTCACATCTTTTTTAGCGATTGTTTGTGCTGCTTGAATTCCTGCGCCGCCTGTTGCGCCAGCAGCCATGTTGGGGATAGCCTCGAACTGCATTGTTTCAGAGTCTACTATTATAAGGTAGGAGCATCTGCCGAATCTGGGGTCTATCTGCGCGTCTAGGCTGTTTGCGGTTGCGGTTACACATATTTTCATTTCATTTCAACTCCATTTAGGTAACTTTTAAGAATTGTCTAATGTTCGTGACTATTTCGGTGAAAGCCTTAACTGTTGGAGACCCAGGGTTTTGAGCGACGAAAGGTGTGCCGCTGTCAGAGTCAATGCAAACCGCGGGGTCTATCGGGATTTTTCCCAAGTACGGAACCGACAAGTCTTCTGCTACTCTTTTGCCTCCGCCAGTTTTGAAAATGTCAAGCTTGGCGCCGCATTCTGGACAGATAAAGCCGCTCATGTTCTCGATTATGCCTATCACTGGAACGCCTAGCTGCTTGGCGAACGAAATGGCTTTCTTGACAACAGCCTGCGAGACTTCAGAAGGCATAGTCACGATTATTACGCCGTCAATCTCTGGAATCAACTGCATGACACTTAATGGTTCGTCGCCAGTCCCTGGTGGAAGGTCAACGAACAGGAAGTCAAGGTCGCCCCATGTAATGTCAGCTAGGAACTGCTGGATAATTCTCATTTTCAAGGGGCCACGCCAAATCACTGGCGCCTCATCGTTCGGAAGCAAAAAGTCCATGGACACGACCTTGATGCCTTGCTTGCCTGTAACAGGAAAGAGCATTCCGCCTGGTCCACCCATGAGCTTGTGCCCTTTTAATCCAAGCATTTTCGGCACACAGGGCCCGTGAATATCTGCGTCGAGAACACCAACCTTGTCTTTGTGGCCATGTAACGCGAAGGCTGCGGCGAGATTCACTGTTACGGTGCTCTTGCCTACTCCTCCTTTGCCGCTTATTATTGCTATTTTATGTTTGATTTTGCTCATTTGCGTTTTGAGCCGTTGCTCTTGTTCCGTGGCTGCGCTGGTTGGTGCTGTGTGCGCAGTAGGTGTCGAACCTGTTTTTGGTTTAAATTCGCAGTTTTTTGGTTCTGTTTTTTCAGTGTTCATCAGTAGCTTTCACCGTTTCACGAAGGGTCAGTTTAATACGTAAACCATATTAATACTTTGTGTTTATATAATAAACTAAATCCTATAAATCATAATACTTTTTCAGCGGATTCGAAGGGTCAGTTGATAACTTCACTCGGCGGGAAACGAGCATGCCCGCCCAATTTTGTATATTTGATTCGCCCAACCGTCCTCCCCCACTCAAGGTATTCAGTTGAAGCTTGTAGATTAGGGCAAGATCCTGTGGCGTTTCGAGGTGAAGCATCTGCTCCAGACTCAAGTTCTCAAAGACTCTTCTTATTGGGCGTATAGAATTACTGTGACAAGAAATGACCACGTTTCCCGGAGCTTTTCCGAGCCAACTTTTTAACTGATTTAAAAACGGAATTACCCGTTTTTCAACCATCTTTAAACTTTCTCCCTTGGTCGGAGCTAACTCGTAGCCTCTGTGAAACTGAGCATACCACTCAGGATCTAAGTCTTCGATTTTCCTTTTGCTTTTACCTTGGAGCAACCCATAGCAACGTTCAATTAGACGGTCATCTACGAAAACTGGAACGGGAGGATGTGTTTCGAGTACAATTTCGAGGGTTTTTTGGGCTCGTCTAAGATGTGAAGTAAAAGCATAATCGATGCGGTACCTCTCGAGCTGTTCAGCGATTTGCTTTGCTTGGACAAGGCCGTTTGAAGTAAGTTTGGAATCACGCCAACCTGAGAATATTCCTCTGCGGTTATCAAACGTCTCAGAGTGTCTGAAAACAAACAATTTACAAATCATCAAATTTCACTCGAAATCATCGAACTCAACTTGCTGCTCAAAGGAAGTGGAATTCTTTCAATCATATAAGTAGCACTTTCACAGATCTTAACAGGCGGTTTTGGTTCAAGCGTATTTTGTTCTCTTTATGTAGCATTCAGCTAGTTGCGACTCTCTCCTATCGGGATTAAATCCATTAATTAGTTTCTCCAGCAACAAACTGAGCCTTTCAATGTCGCTGTCTGTTATCTTTAAGGCGAATTCGTTTCTTAGAGAACCATCAAGAACCAGTGACAGCCCATCAATGTATTTTCTGTTTCTTATGATATTTTCGCGTTTTTCTCTGTAATTTTTGAACCAGCTGGAAAGTTGGCGGTTTGTTAGTCGATCAATGCAATTATTTCCAACATTTAGTTGCTGACCGTCTTCGCCTTTTATAATCGAAACCTCAAAAATGGGATAGGTTCCACAGACATCACACCTCATATGAAGTGATGTGACGTAATTGTTGATTAATTGGTAGACTTTTCCTTCGTATTGAAATGGAAAAACACTTTCCATATATGCAGCAAGTCTCCTGCTTAACTCCAGCAAAACATCATCTGATTTCGTCAAGCCATCCAACCTCAATTCTGAAACTAGCGCCGCCAATGGACAACGCTAAACCTACGCTTTTTTACTAATTTCGTGATTATGTAATATCCTTTACTATGCCAGGGCGCACTTGGTTAACGAGTGTTTTTTCTTCTTCCGCTTACCAGACTATTTGCCTCCAACTGAAGAAGTCGTATATTTACTCTTTCCACAATTTCTTTCCTGCAGGATTCTGCCGCCAAATGCCTCTCACACATCCTTATATTATCTATTACTTGCGCTAACTCTGCATCGCCTATAACGTCACGTATCCAATTCTGAAAATCGCCTCGCTCAAAATGAAAAACTATAGCTGCAGAACACACATATTGAAGTGCATCAGCAAACTCCTCCAAGCTGTATACACTTACTCCGCAATAATCGCCAATACCAGTGTAAAAATGAAACCCTTTGGCATCTGGTACAACACGTAACGGATTTTTGGTTTCATTATTACTCTTAACCATGTACTCACCCCCCTAGTTTAGCGCGGATATCAGAAGTCCTACTAATAAACCTAGAGTGTTTATTCTTCCATCGTTACAGCACCAGTAGGACAGGAATTCACACACGAAATGCAGAGGATGCAATCTTCTGCTCTGACTGGAACGGATTTCTTTGAGTCTGGATAATGTTGAAGGTCTTGGAGCTCAAAGACGACAACAGGGCAGTTGTCAACACATGTCCCACATCCATTGCATTTGGTCCAGTCAACACTCACTTTTGGCGTATTTTAATCCTCTAATTCTACGGGATGATTATTCCTCACGAAACAGAACAAGCGGCTTGGCTGCCTCTTTTTTCGAAACCTTCTTGATTTCGGCTACGTCAGTGAAGCATTCAGATTTTTCAGAGACTTGAATTTCTTCTATAACGAGATGTATTTCGCCATTGGCAGAGTCAACCCTGTAGACCCTACAGCGTTTCATAACTTCTACACCTCGAAGACTTCTCGCACTAGTAGTTTAATACATAAACCATATTAATACCTTATGTTTATAAAATAAACTCACCTATACAAAAACTGAGGCGCTAACCACTTGGATGATATTGACAGAAAAATAATCTCGCAACTCCAAGAGGACGGGAGAACAACACTTCAAGACCTGTCGAAAATTACTGGTTACACAAGTATGGGAACCAAAAAAAGGCTGGAAAAACTCCTGAAAAGCGAAACAATCAAAGTTTCAGCTTTAATCAACCCAGACGCGCTTGAATTACACCCAGCAATTGTGATGCTGGAAATGGAAAGCGCCGAAGCCATGCAAGACCTGCTTGAAAGATTCAAAGACTGCCCCCGAGTCATCCACATGTTCAAAACTATAGGCGGCTACAACCTAATCGCGCTTGTCGTGGCGGAAACCCAGGATACGCTCGAGAGCATATCAACCGAGAAATGCTCGTTAAGATGCAGCAAAGGAATACGCAGATCCGAATTCTACCCTATAAGCGACATGTACTTTTCTCCGTTCCTGCAAATACGCGAAAACCTTTCGCATAAAGAAAAAAACGTCACGCCTTGTAAAGTAGACTGCGTTCCATGTAACAGCTACGAAAACCAGAAATGCGTCGGTTGCCCAACAACAAGCCACTACAAAGGCCCACTCTAATAGAGGAACATATCATGAGCAAAAGCATGAAGAAAAACAGTGAATTTAAAGTTAAGGAAGCCGAAGGTGTAGAGATACTTAGCTTAGTCGATAACTCCGTGGATTTCCTCTCCGCAATCAACCAGCAGCAGGTAAAGTCTTTTAGGCAGTGGAAAAGTGAGCAACAAAGTAAAGAGTGGAGCAAAACGCGTGCGAATCTGCCTTTTGCTGAGCACGGGTTTTCATTGTTTATCAGGGTTTTCAGAGGAGACAAGTCAAGTTGTTTTTTGTTTGACACGGGTGTAAGCCAGAGAGGAATTGTGGATAACGCGGAGCGCATGGGCATAAGCTTGAGCGAGGTGGAGTGCATTGTCCTGTCTCATGGGCACTTCGACCATTTCGGTGGACTCGAAGCCGCGGTCAAAGCGGTCGGTAAAGCAGAGTTGCCCGTAATTGTCCATGAGAACATGTTTAAAACGAGAGGGTCAACCAACCCTAAGGGAAAAGTCCGACGATATCCTGATTTCCCAAGTGAAGCGCAGTTAAGTCCAGCGCGGCTCGTCAGCACTAAGCAGCCGTCTCTAATCGCGGATGGCATGGTTTGCGTAACGGGTGAAATTCCTCGGAGAACAAGTTTTGAGACAGGCTACCTGCAGCATAAAGCGTTCGTGAGTGGCGAGTGGAAGTCTGACCCGTTAATTATGGATGAACGGGCAGTCGCAGTAAACATCAAAGGAAAAGGCTTGGTGGTCGTGTCGGGATGTGCCCACGCAGGTATAATCAACACCGTAAATTATGCGCAGCAGATCACTGATGCGAAGAAGGTTTACGCTGTGCTGGGAGGTTTTCACCTTGCTGGAAAAACCTTTGAGAACCGGATTCAGCCGACGATTGAAGAGCTGCAAAGAATAAATCCGCAGTTGATTGTGCCTTCGCATTGCACGGGATGGAAAGCGATGTGCGCTATAGCTAAAACGTTTCCTGAGGCTTTTGTATGGAACAGTGTTGGAAACCTGTACAAAATCTAATCAACCAGCAGGGGCAAGCCTTTCGCCAGCTTTTTTGTGAAGGGTTAAATAATATTTTTCCAGAAGTGTATTGGAGTTTGATAAGATGAGTCAGAAGGGCCCTTTGTACATTTTGCCTTGGCGGTGTACTTTCGCATGTGACAGCAACTGTGCGCATTGTGCTTCCGCTGGTAAGTCGCCTTTTCCGGATGAATTGGACACTGCAAGCGCCATGCGACTTGTAGACCAGGTACGCGATTTTGGAGCAACCTTTTTTGGGGTAAGCGGCGGCGAACCGCTTGTGCGCAAGGACCTCTTCGAGATAATAGGGTATGCTAGAAAAACGGGCTTGAACGCCAGCATCATAACTGATGGGCACCTTATGGACGAGAAGGCCTTTGGCAACATTGTTAAGAACGAAGTTAAGGTGTCCGTGAGCATTGACGGCGCAGAAAAGATGAATGATGTGATTCGGGGGAAGGGTTCGCATGCTAAAGCGATTTCCGCCATTGAAAGGCTGTCAGGCGCGGGGCTACTGAACTGCTTGGTGTACACGTTTGCCAATGTTGATGGAGGCACGAACGTTACTGAAGAGGATTTTACGCATGTGCTTGATTTGGCGGAGAAGTACGGTGCGCGGTGGGTTATCTATCACGGTTTCATTCCTTACAGCAAGGACAAGGAAAGTTTGAAGGCGGACCCGTCGCCGCTGCAGTATGAGTGGGCTTGGAACAAGCTCTACGACTTGCGTGCGAAGTATAAGGGGAAGCCTGAAGTCAACGTTTACTGTCCGTTCTTCGCCCGGATAGCTAAGCAGCGGGGGCTACCCGACTTCGACAACTGGTTTAATCACTTCTTTTTGGGCAGGTGCTTCTTCGGCAAGTTCATGAGCATAGCAGAAAACGGAGACGCCATCCCCTGCAGCTTCAACGACATATACAGGTTCGGCAACGTAAAAGAAAAATCGATTAAAACCATCTGGGATGAACTTCAAGCTTCAGAGTTCTTCTCGAAAGTCAGAGACAAAAGCAACCTGAAAGGCAAGTGCGGAGTCTGCGAGTACAAAGAAATCTGCGGAGGATGCCGTACCGCAGCAGAATTCTACACAGGCGACGTTTTCGGCTCAGACCCAAGATGCGTTTACATACCTAAAGTCTTGCGTGAAAAATGACTGCCAGTTGCGAACACGGGTTAGGGCAGTTTACTTGGAAAGGCGCAGGGTTATTTGCTGCTCCATTTGCCGCGTATGGTTCCTTTTTTGCCTTTTTTTGTGGAGCGTTGCCTAACTCGATAGTAATGGCCTTTGATATGGACTCTTTTTCTAGGCGGCTTTTTTGCCATTTGAATCACTTTAAATATAACTTGTTTTTGAAGAAAAACTTTTGGTATTAAAAATAGTTATTGAAAATCTTTGAATGGAAATTTGATAAACTCTTCTGCATTCTTAAATATCAGGTCTGCATGTTTTGTTAGAAAGGCGATTTGCAGCGTGGAACCTGTCTTTGCATTCCAGTTTTTTCAAGCGGTTGTAGCCCTCACTTTCGCCGTGCTTATCGCTGATTTCAGAAGAAAAGCAGGCATGGTTCCGTTAATCAACGAGAAATGGACCAGCGTGTTGCAGCTTGTTCTTCTAGCGCCACTGTTTGTTTACTCTTACACGCTCCTCACTTTGAACGCCCTGTCGCCATTCGACCTATCCAGTTTCGGCCTGACTTTTCTGGGCACGTTCATTGTGGTGAAAGCAAAATGGGACCTTGCAAGGCATCACACTTGGACTGGCTTCTGCTTGGACACGCCTAAGCTTGTTTCTCACGGCATATACTCGTACATACGGCACCCGCTTTACGCCGGCGTTTACCTGTTTGTTTCAGGGTTAATGCTGACGGTTACGTTGCATGCAAGCTGGTATCTGATTGTGCCTGTAGGGCTTGCATTAGTGTATATTTTTTCGTTTCTAGCAGTTTCAGCTTCACGAGAAACTAAGAGACTTGAAAAGAAGCTGGGGCAGGAATTCACAGAGTACAAGAATCAAGTTCACTTCTGTCTGCCCTTGCGGAAATATGCGAAACAAGAGCAGTCGTAGACGTCAAGTTTGCTTGTGCATTTATTAGGTTGTTTGTTACACTTTAATTGATGTTCAGTGTCTACTTGGACGCGGAATATTGCAGACTATAATCAACAATAAAAAAAGGAGTTGAAAAAATGGCAGAAGAAACAGCCCCGAAACCAGAAGCCGAAAAAGCACCAGCTAAACCAGCCGCTGAAGCACCAAAGAAACCAGTCGCGAAGCCAGCGGAGAAGAACCCTGAGGTTATTTTCATCGGAAACAAGCCGCCCATGAGCTATGTGATGGCAGTCATCACTGCGATGTCTTCAGGAAATGTCTCTGAGATTATGCTTAAAGCCAGAGGCAAAGCAATAACCACTGCTGTGGACGTAGCTGAAATAACCACCAACCGCTTCATTAAAGACCTCAAAGTCACAGCTATAGGCATCGGAACAGAAGAGATGCCCCCCAGAGAAGGCGACAACAGGTCAAGAATGGTTTCAACAATGGAGATAAAACTCACAAAGCAATAGCAACGCTGAACAAAAAAATACTTCTCCCCTAATTTTTTGCACACCCAAAAAACCAAAAACAACCACTAAACCACTTTTTTGCATGTAACTTATGGAAAAGAGCGATAGCGTGCAAGTGATGGGTCGCTGAGATTTAAACCCAGCCCTCAGGGGACGTTTCCAGCAATGATTTTTTTTCAAGCTTTTCTCATTAGGCTTAAGTATTCAGCAAACAGATAACGAATTGATGACTAGAAAAAGCAGTGAAGAGGCTAAAGTTGCCGCAGTAAAACAGGGCGCCGTATCATCGGTGATGTTGCTTATTCAAATAGCTATCTACTTTTTATCCGCTGGTTATGTTGGGGTTCGACCATGGATTTTCTTTGCTGCGTCTTTTTTGCATTACGTCGTTAGCATAGGCGCCCAATACAAGTTGAATCCTGAGCTTCTGGCTGCAAGGCTCGTCGTGAAGAGAAAGGGATCAAAAACGTGGGATGAAATACTAATGCGGGCAAGCAACCTCGTTGTTCTAATAGGCTTGCCTGTGGCAGCAGGTTTGGACGTTGGCAGGTTTGGCTGGTCAAGTCTGGATGTCACTTTCATGATTCCAGGGTTTATTTTGCTTGGTTTCTCCACGCTTGTTCTAAACTGGGCGATGGCAACGAACCCCTTTTTCGAACCAACCGTGAGGATACAAACAGATAGGAGTCATAAAGTGATTACGAAAGGTCCTTACGGTTTCGTGAGGCACCCGGGATACCTCGCTGGCCTGTTATATGTTTTCTCTTTCCCACTAATAGTTGGATCAGCCTTCGCAATTGTTGCCGCTGGAATATACACGGTTCTCATCACGTTGCGTACATCACTCGAAGACAAAACACTTTCCAGAGAATTAGCTGGATACGCAGAGTATTCTAAGAAAGTACGATACAAGCTATTCCCTTGGATATTGTAGCAACGGGGACTATTTACCACTGCAGAAATCGTGGTGGGCACACACACACAGTTTCTAATTGTTAATTGTTAAGCGGAAACCTACGGTTTCCACACCTTCCCTTAGATGCAAAATTATTTTACAAGAATCATTCAATTAGTTCAACTGGTGAAATAGATTGGATCTGTTTGATGCGTATTATCTAGGAACACTAATTGAGTATCTCAGAAGCATGAGTTACATTTTGCCGATTGTCAAAACTCGGAAGGTTACAGAGGAATTGACTGTTCTTGATACCTTTCGAGAAGTTGAGAAGATTTTAGAGTATGCTGAAATCGAGGGACTAATTGAAGACAAAGTATGTTATTGGAAAAACAGGTTAGGAAGAGACTATAGGAGCAATCAGACTCTTAAAAAGAAAGATGCAGAAGAAATAAGAAATGATGCCAAGGCAATGGATGAATTACTTTGCACTGAAATTCTGAATCGCCCAGCATTAGAGTTGTGCTATAGGGGACGCTTAGATTCAAAAGAGTTGCTCCGAACTTCTGAAGGTAAGCGCAGTGCACTTTTCAATATAAAAACTTGGAAGGAGTTGCCAAAAATTGCCAAAAGCGATTTTGCGGATAGCGCTACGTGTCTACTTACTGGAGCGTCAACACCTGCTGCAATGGTTTGTTTGCGAGGAATGGAAGCGGTAATACGAAAATACTATCGAACAAAAATTGGAGATCCAAAAAGGAAAGGACTTTTTGACTTAATTGATGAATTGAAAAAGCTGCCAAATGCTAACAAGAGCCTTTTAGGGTATTTAGATTATATTCGTGCTGAAAAACGAAATTTTGCACAACATCCTAATAGAATATTCACTCAAGAGGAAGCTGAGAGAGTTTTCATGCAGATCGTCAACGCTGTTCATGATTTGTACTCAACATCAGATAATTTGAAATCTCAATCAAAATCAAAGAGTCTGTAATCATATCTTTTGCTAAAAACTCGCTCAAACAAGAATATTAAACATAAAAACATAGCAACGGTGATCCCTAGAACAACATTGTACACTGGGTTAGCTCTATCTAGATCAAAAGAGAATTGCATGGCAGTCATAACAAATGACGCGAAGTATGCGCCGAGCAAAGCTGCTAAGAACAAAATAGACAGATGTCTGTATTTGGGACTTTCCTTTATTTTACCCCATGCCCTTAACGCATAAAAGACTGAGGCAAATAGTACAATGAAGATGCTCAAGGCTAGTTTTGGTAAGTAATCCTCAACGAGAAAATTTACATAAAAGAAAACAATCGCTGCCGAGAAGGTCACACTTTGGAGTAATACATCATCTTCTCTTCTAAGCTCATCAGCTTTTGCCTTTAAAATCTGAATCTTGTAATGCTCAGCAATTTTTGCCCCGAGATGAAGAAGAATAGTACCAACACCAATAGTAATTAGGAAATACAAAGAGGTGTTTAATACAAAAAGTACTGCTTCGAGAAGAATACCGAGCACAGAAACAACTATTATAAACAAAATAGGGCTGAAAAAGAGTAACGTAAAAATCTTAAATGAGTTTTTCATCGAATTTCACTATATGTTGTCCTAATTTAAGATTTCTTCCTTTTTTCATTAAGAGTATTGCGAGCATCATCGACAAAAAAATATTGAGCGCGGTGGGCACACACACTTTTTTTGGAATTCTTGTTCTATCGTAGATAGGGAAGGTGTGGAAACCGATTTTTGTTTCTTAATATTACTTTTTGAGCATCTTATTCTTCTTTAGATCACTAATTTCCGAGATTTGCCAAGAAGTGTCTTTAACAAGACATTCACGATCTTTAGGTACTTTCGCGTATTTGATATCTATCTTATTCCTTTTTGCCATAGTGACTGCCTCCTTTTCGACCGAATCTGAATTTGTAACAAACCACGCATGAAGGGTCACCCTTTTTCCTTCTGCCATACCCTTTTCCTTTTCATGATCACGCACTGCACGTACAAGCTTGCAGAATTTCTCGATTTCAGTAATGTCTATGGGTTGATTGTTAAACCTGAGTTTGCACTCGCAAATCGTGATTGTAACTACTGATTCCCCTTTGAAAGCATATACATCGATGTCTCGACCTAAGTAAGGAGGTTTGTAGTTGCAGTGGGAATATGTATACTGAAATTCGCGTCTTAGATAGGACTCCACTTCTCTCTCAAACTTGTATGATGCAAGATTATCCAGATAGCTATCAGTCTTTTCTCGAAATTGTTGAAATGCATGCATCATTTCATCTGCAATGCCTGCTTGCTTGAGTAAACTTGAGAATGTATTCAGATGCTCTTTTAGAGAAATAGTGGAAGTCAATCCCTCTTTATAGGCAAACCAGCTAGGGTCTTCTTGAAATGCTTTTATCGCAGCGTCAAGCGCAAGTTCGACCTGTTCCAAAGCCCCTGTGAAATCCTTTTCTTTCAAAGAGATCATCAATTTGCAGATGTGAATTTCTCTTTCCGAAGATTTGGTCAATGCTTTACTCTTGACCGATCGTGCATAGTCCCCTCCAATAGCTTCTAACTTCATCCAATTTTTCTTTTCCTGCATAAAGTGGCTCAGAGCTTGAGTCCAATCATCCCGCATCTTTGCATCTTTGCCATTACAATTGGCAACCAAGGCTAATAGTTGAGTTTGGTGAGCAAGAGAGTCTTGGATAAAATTCACATAGCTATCCAGGCTTATCGGTATTTGAGAGTCAGCTAATGCATATTGCTTTGCAGCTCTCTGGAAAAATTTTGCTGCTCGGGCAGGATGTTCTGAGTAATAAAAAAAATTGCCAAGTGACTTGCAAGAGTTTCCAATATTGATGTGAAAATTCGCCAAATTGATTGACTGTTGAAGCGGATCATTCGTGTCTTGTCTTGCTAATTCGTAATATCTTGCACTTTTCCTTGCGATCTTCGCTGCTTCCAAAAAGAGTTCTTCTTTTATTTGAAATGAATGCGCTTCGTTATCCAGCTTGAAAGCTTCCTTTTCTGCTTCGCGTGCTCGAATTTCCCACTTGGAACTAGGTATTTCACTCACCATCGATATACTATGTTAGCTTGGATTTATGCTTTGATTTTGTGTTCAGCCAAGAGCGCCTGCGAGTTCAAACCTGAAGTCACAGCTCTTTGAAATCATAGTTTATCCATTTAGAGAGACCCATTATTTTGTCAATATCTTCTTGGATAACCCTATTGTCCCCTCTCAGAACAGCAAGAGCCTCAGTAATAGCATTCAACTGAATTTGATGCCTATATGGAAGAGAACCAGTAGCTTTTGAAAGGAGTTCCTCGCAAATGTGCAACTGGCGTAGCAAATGTTCAGGGCAGAATACCTCTTTAGGTCTCTTCTTGATACTCATTTTTACTTTTTCAATTGGGTCAGGTGTTTTAGCATCAATAGACTTCATTATGCTGGCGGTTGTCGCAATTGAATGGCTGAAAGAAAACGGCAATAGCCTAGATAGAAATCCTGTACCTTTCCATGCCTTGTGAAATTCTTGATAGCTGTCATGTGTTGTTGCAGTAATCAATCCTGCCCTAACAGGCTTATTAGACTTGAATTCAAGATGGTAATCGGAGAGATCAACTACTCCTTCCTCTGTCATGCTCCGCAAAACAGCAACCAAAGTGTTGCGTGTGTTCTTGCCATGACTCATACAGTTGGTGAAATCTGGAATAGCTAAGAACTTCTTTTCGCCATTCTTCACTTTACCGAGAAACTCGACCAAGTACTTTGGTGTAATATCATTCACATAACTAACTTCTTTCATCTTTGCCAATGGAGAAAGTAATCTTGATTTGCCTATTCCCGGCTTTCCCAAAAGCAATAGAGAAATCGGTTTTGGACAGGATTTCAAGCAAGCAGTCTGCAACACTAGATTTTCCATGAGCAGTATGGGATAGTCAGAGTGGGTCACTTGCCCCAAAAATGAACCCTGATATGTATGGTTACTTTTTAAGGTAAGTGGGTCAACCTGAGCAGTCTTCACTGTAACATTTCCCCTTTTTCGTAGATTGTACGCAGTACATTTTCACGGACTTCGAACAGCTTGTTCCACTCTTTTAGACCAGATTTGACTCTTGCACGATTGAAATCAACTCGCCTAGAGTCATCGCCTAGAAGCCACTGAAGCATGTTAGCTAGTTCAGAATTAATTGCTGGTTTGATCCTTATGTAGAAATGTAACCCTTTCTTTTTGCTCTCACACACACTAATCGAATTCACTGTTACGCTAAAGTCGCTGCATGTTTTTGTAATTACGTTAACGTAGAAGGGTATCCAGTCTTCATCTGGAAAGCAGTCTTTGTCAATCTTCAGTTCACTGACTTCTTCGCTTTCTCTTGAATTTCCGTTTCTTCTTAACATAAGTCAACACTCTTGAAGGGAATCCAAACGCCTTCCACTTTTTTCCTCTTATTTCCATTCTTCGTGATTCAATTTGGATAAGGTCATCAGACTTTTCACGAATGGTTTTCTGTTCCCTTTCAAAGGAGACCCTTATTTCGCGTTTGGGAATCCACCGTTTGAATTTTCGGTAAATATTTTGTTGAAAATGACGTACACCTCGTTTAGCTAAATGCTCTCGTATTTTTCTGATGTCTCCTTCTCTAGCTACTTTGTAATGCATCTCATATTCTCTGACATGCTCAGCTTCTTTGTCATACCAAAAACTCGCTATGGTCATTCTATAGATTCTAACTTTGGTCATTGCTATTCACCTCTGCCATGCTAATTACATTCATTTTTTCACGGTTGCTGAAAACCCATGACTTTCCAGTTTTTAATCCTGCGATTTTACCTTCAACCATCAGTTCCAACAAAAGGGCTTTCGTCGTTTCCCAGACTTTTATTCCAGCTTTTCTTCGGATCGTTTCAATTGCTAATGGGCACTCAGCTTTCAGGACAACACTTAAAATTGATTCACGATATTTTTCATATTCAGTCACGTTATGCACCTCGTAATTACAAAGGGGTCTTGAGGGGTACCCTATGGCAACAAAAAAAGCACAATGCTGGTTTGATCATGATTCAAGCTACGAGTTATTAACCTATAACCTGCAAATGAATCAAAAAATTCGTATTAGAAGAACAAAAAAAGGAAATCTAGTATCTCCTCAAGGGTTCACATTCGAAATTGAAGAGATCGGTTTTGAAGGTGTGACTTTTCAATTAACTCGTAAAAACAAACTTGGCATCTATTATCCCATTTCAATGAATCTTGATGAAATTGTGTTGCGCTTGAACCCTGTATTAGCTGGAGCAGCGGGTATACCCGTGAAACTGACAACCACGTATGGTAGCCCTACTAAGAAAATCCAGTCTGTCACTGAAGAAGCAGAAAAGTCTGTTATTTTGGAATGTATCAACAAGATCCAAAAGACTACAAATGAGACGGTCTTGTATTCAAGATTAATACCCGTTCGAAAATTGGCTATTAACAAGAGAATAGTCCATCAACCAGAAGTTTTGCAATGTTTAGACTCATGTCTGGAAAACCCCTTGGTCACCGAGAACATAGAGACTTTTCGATTAGTAATAGAAATTCTAAGATACATAATCTATTTTGAAGAAAAACAAAAAAGCCCCAATTTAGAAGCAATCAGGAAGATAAAGAATGATATTGCCCTGAAATTGATTTCAATACTAGAAAAACAAACAGCTAACCACTATCTTCTATATTCACTTCCATTTCTTGGTCTTTCTGGAAGAAAAGAGGCAGCAGATTTAATACTAGAGAAAATTAAAAGCAATCCTTCAAAATCTCTTGAAGCAGTTGTGGATTCATTCCTTTACGAATATGCAAACGCACTTATCCATTTGTATCCAAAGCATAGAAGTCTAATAGATAATTTTCTCGACAAACTAATTGAATCGGGTGGTGAAGCCGCTGCTGCTGGCTTGGCTCTTCGCAAAAGGATAGTGAATGGAATAGACTGATGCTTCCGTTGATATTTTTAATCTAAAAAGTCGAATGAAGCCTGAATATAATTAGACTGGCAACAGTTTCTGAGCTACCTTACGATATGTTTTGAAGGATTTGTTGCTTCTCGCATTTTTACGTAAGTAATGCAAAGTGCTCTTGCCAATTCCCAATTCCCTAGCTTCTTTCTCGGTTAATTCCATAATCCTTTTCCTTAGACCCAGCGTGTCATTGCGTTCTAATTTGAGGGGTGATTCTGCGAAATCAATTTTCTTTGTTTTTCCCGAAAGATAACGAGATAGTTCTTGAGTTTTTCGAAGTATAATTGTATCCCACTTGCAAACTCCGCCTTTGTATTTGGCACCGCTATTGAACTTTTCTTGAAATAGTTTTAGAAAGCGTCTCTTTGCTTCAACTTCTATGCGGTATCTGTAATCATTGCCAAAGAAGTAGAAGTCTTTAAGGTCAAGTACTCCGGATTCAAATGCTTCCAATGTGGTTATGTCAGCTATCCATCTGAAAGGCTCTTGCAAGTCGTAGACCAGTGATTGCTTTGTTTGATAGTCGCTGTACTTGTGCAAGAAGCCTATTGAGGGTTCTAGTCCTACGGTGTTTATGGCTTTTCTGCAGTATCCTTCAAGCACTCCGTAGGCGTAATTTAGTGTTAGATTGATCGGATCTACTGCGTTGTTGTTGTGGCTTCCGGTGGTTCTGCCGTCAAAGGTGAAGCATTCGGGTATTGTTGATTTTATGGCTTGCCAGTATCTTAGAGCTACTCTTCCTTCTGCTGTTCGAATTTGGCTTACTGTTTTTGCTTTGAAGAGGGATAGGGTTTCTGCTTGTGCCCTTTTTTGGTGTTCTGTTATGTCGTATCGTTCTGCAAGCCAGTCAAGAACTTGCAGACTTCTTATTATTTTAGCTTGGATGAGAGCTTTAGCTACAATGAAACGCGTAGTTCTATCGAAAGCTAATTTGATTTGAGATAGTTTGACATCTACTTTGACCGGTGTTGGAGGGAGTATATTCGATAAAACTGTACCGTCGAAGTCCATGACAAAGACTGGAATGTTATTTTTGGAAAGCCAGTGAAACGCTTGCAATGAGATGTATCCACTGTGACCATCGATTATTATGGAGTCATAAGGAATTTTTCGTGGCGAAAATTCGTGGGTTTCTTGTTTACTTGTGTGTTTATTTCGCCCATTAGTTATGGTGAGTAATGAAAGTCTTTTCAGGTTCTTTGTATTAATTTTAATCCCGTATCCATCTAAGTATAGTATGTTCAAACCTCTCACCCCATGTATAGCAAGATATACAAGATATCATGATAACTAAATATATAAAGATATACTTGATATCATTAACGAGGTAATTACAATGCCAAAAAAGAACATTTTTGTAAGAGGAATAGATGAGAAGATTTTTTTGGAATTCAAATCGAAATCAGTTGTTAAGAAAAAAACATTAGGCGAAGCCTTCAATGATGCCATGATATTGTGGCTAAAAACAAATTCTAAATAACATTTTACAAGAAATAATAGTTTGGAGGAAGAAGAAATAAAACTTGCTACCAAAGATTTGAAGTTTGAAGGTTTAAACAGGGGTGAAGTAGTAGACTTTTCAGATGTAGAAAATATTGAGCAGCTAAAAAATGTGATAATCTTAAATTATGTTTTGCTTTGCAGAAAATGCGCGTCTTCAAAGTTTTGCAAATTTCACGATTCATCTGAGCCTCCGTGTCCCATACTTGAAAAGGTAGTTAACAATTATATTGATATGAATATCAAAGCTATTGATACGGAAAATCGATATGAACTTGCCGAGTTTATCAAATCCGTAATTCTTTTAACTAAGATTTTTTATGATTTTGAAAATTGGCGTGGAATTTATGTTGAAAAATGGTTTAATTGGTATTTTGAAAGTGCCCATCCTGGAATTAACTCTACATATGCGCATGAATTGTTAGTCGAAATTAGTAAGTTCGTCAAAGCCTATCGAGTCGTTTCGACAAAAAGGGTAAAAAAGTTTGCGGTTTTGGTTGAAGGGGACTCTGAATATCATGCTTTACCCCAAATATTTTCTGCATTGGGCATTACAGGAATTGAATTTGAGAGTGGTAAAAATGCTGTTACTTTCATAAACTTGAGTGGAAAAGATAGCGTGCAAAAGAAAAAAATCGAAACAGTACTAAAACGATTTCGGGAGAAAGAGACTAGTTATTTTCTAATAATAGATAATGATCCCAAAGTTGCCGAGTATATTGAAGATTTAAAAAGAGCGTGTCTAATCGAAGAGAATAATTATTTGATTTGGGAAAACAAATTCGAGGATAATTTTGGCGAAAAAGCGATTTGGTCAATTATCAAAGAAGAAGCTAAACTAAATGCGAAGCAAATTAATCTTGCTGAATTGAAAAAAGTGAATTCAGAAAAAAACGACGTTGTCAAGTCGCTTGAATACTTACTTCAAAAGAGTGGAATTGATTTTCATTACAACAAATACAAGGTAGCAGTAGCAAAAAGATTGGGGAAATGGGTTGCGAGAGAGATTGATCAATCAATGCGCCCAAGTCCGCATGTATACAACGGAAACAGAACACCAACTAGCAAGAATTTTCCAGAGTTTGTAAAAATCATAAAGAGAATTACTGATGAGATAAAACGAATAAGTTCAGAATTCCATGTTGTAAGAACATAAAATATTGATTATGAGCGTTTCTTTTTGGTTTATTCCTTATTTCGCTTTTTCATTTTTTCTTTTTTCACTTTTCTTTTCCACATGTTTTCTGTTATATTTCCCTATTATTTCTGAAGCACCGTTTTCATTGTTTCGGTTCTTTTTCCATCTCACACATCTTTTTTCATTGTCTTTTTACATGTTTTTTCTTCTTGTCTACTTCTGTTTTTACATGTTTTTCGTTTTTCCACATTTAATTCATGGTCTTTTTACCTTTTCCACATATGTCCTTGTTTGTCTTGTTTCCATTGTTCTTTTTTTGTCTTGTTTACATTATCTCTTTTCTTCTTGTTCTGTCTACTTTTGTTTCTAAGAGATTCTTGTTTATAGAAGGGAAGGTGTGGAAACCGTAGGTTTCCGCTTAACAATTAACAATTAGAAACTGTGTGTGTGTGGAAATCGTGGTGGGGCCGCTGGGATTTGAACCCAGGTTCTCACGCGCCCCGGGCGTGAATCTTAGACCAAGCTCGACTACGACCCCAACCTGCTGGACTACGACCCAATCGTGAAAACTTAGTCATAAACACACTACTTAAGCTTAAGGGTTCTGGTCTCTCACAGAATACATTAGAAGGCACATCATACAAACTCAGATACCTAAGCAAATGTTGTGACTACTCTCTATCTCTGTTGTTGGTTTAAACCTTTTTAACCGCTATAAAACTAAAGGATTATTTGAGATGGGAGACCCAAAACAGCCTTGTCCAAGATGTGGTTTTGATTTAGGCAGACTTCTCTATTGTACTCCATTGAAAGATATCAAGTTCTTTTGCCCTAACTGTGGCTTGAGGGTTCAGAAAAAGTGTCGGAAATGTGGTAATTGGATGGTAATGGAGGAAGGTATTGTGGTAAGTGTGGTGGCAGGAATCCTTGTTTCTACCAAACTGAGGTATAGCAATTGGTTTTTGGTATGTTTGTGAAGTGATTATTGTCTACGCATTTACTAAAAAATATAGATAATTGTTAGCTCCCAACTTTTCTGTCTTTAACACACGTAACCTTTATCGTTTGATGAATTTTTGGTTTCAGCTACGGCTGCATAAACCTTTTCCTCAAAGTTTAAAACTTCATTTAACAGGTTGGGCAATAGGTCCTTTGGTATCTTATACTCTTGGCTAGTATTTCTTCGCCTTTTCCACACAACAAAATAAACAACAGCAACTATGGGAATTACCCGGAGAAGATAAAGCATATTCAAAGTAACAGCACCTTTTCAGCTTGGATAAAGATAGAAACACAACCTACGCAACTATTATAATGATTACTCTTGCATTTGCTGCTGTCATGATATCGCGGTAACCACTTTTTGGTTAACGGCTATGCCAACCGACGTCAAAACAAGCACAAGACTGTAAGCAACGTCTTTCCTTGTCGCAATAACGACAAGTTTAATCAGCAAGGCTACTGCAACCAAAATCATAGCCCAAGTTTCACTTCCCAAGCAAAATCCGCCCCACCGGGTGGAAAACCAACGCGGAAGCAACATTAGCAATTGAGGCTACAGTGATCCAGCCCAAGGAGACGTAGAAAGGCAAATGCACAACCTTCCGCAACAAACCAAAAACTTTGCTGACGCCTAATTTTGATTTTGAATTCATAAACAATATCCACTATTCTCAACCTAAAGCTCCATTATGCACCTAAGCAACACAAGAAAAGCTTTATCGCCAGTTATGTCCGGCGGGATTCTGATATGCATAGCAATCGCAGTTGCCTTAGCCACCGTAGCGTGGATGAACGGCTTACCCAACCCAGACATGCAAACCGAAAACCTGCAGGTCACAAGCCACCAATTAGGACCAAAACTCTCATACGTTGACATCAGCCTACACAACAACGGAACACAAAGCGCAAAAATAAACAGCATCACAGTTAACTCCCAACCGACCACAGTAGTCTACATCGCTGGGTCAAACCAAATAAACACAGGAGAAACAGCAATCCTACGAGTAGCAAACACGTTCACCCCAAACGAAACCTACCAGATAGCGCTTCAAACCGTCAAAGGCAGCAAAATCGTTTACACAGTCACAGCATAACTGACTCCTCACATCTTCAAAATGAGTAATGTTCTCCCACAAACCTTTTCACCCTTAATGAGAATAACACGCTTTGAACTGCTAGCCACTTTTGCAAGGTAATTCCTAAATATCTCTTCTCGCCACAATACTCTGGTTTGAGGAATAAGCTATGGTAGAATTAGATTTCGGTGGCGTGAAAGAAAACGTCATCACAAGAAAAGAGTTCACAGTGGAAAAAGCACAACAAATCCTGAAAGACGAAGTCGTCGTCTCACTCGGCTACGGCATCCAAGGTGCAGCCCAATCACTCAACATGAGAGACAACGGCGTAAAAGTAATCATCGGACAAGAAAGCACAGGCATCTTCAAGAAAGAATGGGATAAAGCAGTAGCAGACAGATGGGTTCCCGGAGAAAACCTCTTCCCGCTGGAAGAAGCAGCCAAAAAAGGAACCATCAAAATGTTCCTCCTCACCGACTCTGGACAAAAAGCAGTATGGCCAAAAGTAAAAGCTACCCTGAAAAAAGGTGACGCACTCTACTTCAGCCATGGATTCAGCATAGTCTACAAGGAACAAACTGGAGTCATCCCGCCTGAAGACATAGACGTTATCTTAGTCGCACCAAAAGGCTCAGGAACCAGCGTCCGCCGCAACTTCGTCGATGGATCAGGCATAAACTGCAGCTTCGCTGTCCACCAGGACGCAACAGGCAAAGCAGAGAATCGCGCAAAAGCCATGGGCATCGCCATCGGCGGAGGATATCTCTTCCCAACCACTTTCGAGAAAGAAGTCTACAGCGACTTAACAGGAGAACGCGGCACACTCATGGGCGCACTAGAAGGCATTCTCGAAGCGCAGTACAACACGCTGCGCTCGCGTGGTCACAGCCCAAGCGAGGCGTTTAACGAAACAGTCGAAGAACTCACCCAGAGCCTAATCCGCCTTGTGGATGAGAACGGCATGGATTGGATGTACTGCAACTGCAGCGAAACCGCACGCATCGGCGCACTCCGCTGGAAAGAACGCTTCCGCAGCGCAACACAACCAGTATTTGACAGCCTCTACGACCTAGTCGCAGCAGGCGAAGAAACACGCATCGTACTCGAAAAAAGCAAAGCACCAGACTACAGACAAAAACTCGCTGACGAACTCAACGAGATGGGCAACTCTGAGATGTGGCGTGCAGGAAAAACCGTCCGCTCACTGCGGCCAAAACAACCAAAAAAAGAGTAAAAACACTCTTTTCTCCCCCATTTTAGAATTTCTTGTTAGGCATCATTTTTGTTGACTTAGTTTTTACACATCCAAAAAAATGTTTGCTTAAACTCTGAACCAGCATATTAGGATCATAATAGAAATTCATTGCAGAAGCCTATAGGGGGTCTACCTCCACCAAAAACGAGGGGGCAGGGTCTGTATTGGCGTTTTTTGCCGTCAATAGTATGTTGGAAAACGAGTAGAGGGTTGTGTGGTTTATTCTTTTGGTTTTGCGTTTTCTGCTGTGGTGTTGAGGCTGAGCATTTGTGTGTGTGCTTTTCTGATTATGTCTTCTATTGTTTCTTTTGTGGGTATTGTGGCGTTTAGTGAGAGGGCGTAGGCTTCTTTGTGAGCGATTTGTAGTAGTGTGTTTATGTTTTCTTTTGTTGGGTAGGCTATGGTTAGGGTTAATGCGTAGGCTTCGCCGCTGCTTTGTTGGATGTTTTTCCGTGTTTCTTCTATGTCTAGTTTGAGTTGGTCTCCGGTTATGATTAGGTCTTCGTCTAGGACTACTTTCATGCTGAGTCCTGCTTCGACTGCTTTGATTCCGAGTTTTGATAGTAGTGCTGCGAGGCGTTCGTTGATGGGTTCGCCTTTTCTGACTACTAGGGTGTCTTTGCTTACCCAGACGCTTCCGGATTCGATTCTGGTGGGCAGTCCTACGGCGTTTAGTTGGCTTATTATTGGTCCTGGAGGTTGTCCTGTGCTGCCTTCGGGGATTACTACGTCCATAGCTGCGATGTCGCCTGATTTAGCGGTTGTTTTTACTTTGCCGCGTTCCAGAAGAAGCGCGAGTTTGAAGGGGTTGATGTCGGTAAATAAGAATAGGTTTGCGCCTTCCAGATACTCATCAAGTTTTTTGAGGTTGTCATCTTCAAGGCTATCGATTGCGAATTTTGTTAACGTGTTCTTTAGAACGCGCATGTAGACTTTGTCTGCTAGGCTTTTCTTGAGTTCTTGGAGTTGTGCAGCGCGTACTTTTTGGAGGCTGGCGATGCCTATGTACTTGTATCCTTTGAGTATTTCTTTTATTTGTTCTACTTCGCTGGTTTTTTGTTCTAATACTTGTTGGGAAGGCATGTTGTGTCACTCTGTTTTGTTAAGGTTTGATTTTTACGGGGGTGCCCATAGAGGTTTTAATGAAGGCGAATTTGATGTTTTTTAGGCCTCTTTTGAGTTTTCCCTCTAGCATTCTTAGAACAGCTTGAATGTTGTCAACTATTTCTTCTTCTTTCATGTCGGCTGTTCCGACTGCGCATTGGATGATTGGTTGATTGCGCATGCGTACCACGACGGTTTTGCGGTGTCTCTTCACCAAGACTGTTATGTCTGCTGTTGGTGGGACTGGTACTGGTAGTTTTCCGCGTGGACCTAGAACTGGTCCGAAAGTTCTGCCGACTAGGGGCATTAGTGGAGCTTCAGCGAGGAAAACGTCGTAGGTGTTTGCTAGTTTGCGCAGGTCTTTCTTTTTGCCTGCTAAATCTTCGAGTTCAGGTTTCTCCATGACCTTGTCGACTTTCGCGTTTCGGGCGTTCATGGCTAATTCGCCAGTGGCAATAACTAGAATCTTGTTAGGTTTCCCTGTAACGTGAGGAAGCTCAATAACTTGCTGTATTTTACCTTCTGGAGACTTCATGTCAATCTCTTTAATATCCAAAATTAACTCTACTGACTGGTTAAACTTCTTGTCGCCAGACTTAGATTTCGCCTCTTTAACAGCATCTAACAGTGTATTCTTATCTAGGGGCATACTGAATCCTCATGCCAATGAGGAGTTGGAACCCAGTTATAAAAATATTCGCTTATTACATCACGAATTCACAAAGCACAGCACATAACTTTTTGCAAGCCACTCTAACACTCAGAAAAAACTATAACACCTCTATAAGTAGAACCAGCCAAAAGGTCAAGGCCCACCTGAACTAATCCTCACACAAGACTATAACCACACATAGGACATTTTGCTGGAAACTCGTTTGTAACTCTCGTTAGCGTGAGATTGCATATGAAGCACAGATAAATGTTGCATTTTAGGCAGTGTTGGTATCCACCACCAATAGGCTTCCCGCATGCATCACAGTGTCTCGTTAAAAGGTCGGTCAATTACGTTCACTATTTTTCAGTAAAAAAGTTTGCAGAGCCTTGTTTCCTTTTACAAAACAGGAGAAAACGAGAGAATATGCATAGTGTGGGTTCGTTTCGCTGGGGAATCAAGGCTCTCAAACTCCGAGTCAGCATTAGCTCTAAGAGCATAAAAGACCAGTGAAGAAACGACCTTCCGAGTTTGTACAGAGCACGGTTAAAGTAAAAAATCTGTAATTTGAGAGTTTTCACGTTCGTAGCCGTGAACTGACTCATACACCTTCTCAGTTGTGTACCCAGCAAAGCTCAAAAGACCAGCAGCGGACGCATACAACAAAAGCAAATACTTTTTCAAATCAGGTTTAACTCCTCTTTCAATAAGCTGTTCCGCCCTCACGCGCCTCCGGTACTTCTTATTTTTGGCGTCTGTGAAAAGAAACTTCACGTTTTTACCCGCGTGAACCTCTGCCCCTTCTTTCATCAACTGTTCAGCAGCAATAACTTGACTAACTCTCTGCTTGTACCTGTTCGGGTGTTTAGACAACCTTTTCGTGACAATTAAATCCCATACAGGCACATCGCCGTCAAGCAAACGTTGCCTATAAGCCTTCACAACATCTAACGCCTCGGGAATTTTTTGAATAAACTCGCGTGAGTTGTTCGCGGAAGCGAAAACCTGAATTATTTCCATCTGAGCATTATAAACAAACCGAGGAGTATCTCTGCGTCGCACCTCTATTCCTCTTACTTTCACGTTGCCGTTTTCCAAAGCTCCATAATACCTGTTTAGCACGCCAATGTTCGGATGCATCTTAGAAGGCAGAAAAACAAGCCACTTATAGCGACCTTCAAAATTCAACGGGACACCAATTTTCTCGCTTACTTCTCGGCATAAATCCGTGTATTCAGCTATAGTGGCGTTTTTCTTTTTCAGCCATAATGAATCCACAATACCGTGAATAACCTCAAAACCTCTCGTCTCTGCCATACGCACAGCTTTAAGAAAAGTGTCTCTGCCAAAAGCGCAAACGCCCATATGGCCGTCAACGGTTCCAAACTTAGCGTTTCTATAACCCAAATAGCCGAAACAAGTAACGAGAATCCATTTCAGGGCAGCCTGCCGTCTATCGTAAACTCCTCTGAGAGCTTCGTCTTTAATTTCATTCTTCAAACGTTTGTACTGCAACCGCTTAGATACAACCAAGTCTAACGATTTGGGAACGACACCAACTCGTTTCTCGCAGATGTGATAATTCAAGTCGGGAAATCGCAACCGCGAATTTGGACAGCATTTGCAGAGCACAGTTTCGGCGGAAATATTGTTTTTCACCATTAACACGGGATACATCGAGGAGAAATCCACCTCAGCTATGTCATCGTGGATTCCTACTTGCGGTTCGTAAACAAAGCCTCCTCGGTCACCAACTAAAAGCTCGTAAGCGGATTTGAACGCTTCAGGTATGCTCTTGTTTCGCGGTATCAAAAGCTCATCTTTTATCGCTTGGTAAAACTGAATCGAGGACATACTCGAACCTATTGAAGAACGAGCTGCGGTATGCAGCGGAACCCTGCAAGTTCTCGCTATCTCAAATAACCCGTCAAAATCAGCTTCGTCTAAAATGAACGTGTTGTGGCTATCAACGTGAACTCTGCCGTAAAGACGCATTGTAGCTGCTTTGTAAAAGGTGCGCCCATAAGAAAAGAACGTTCGACTTCTTCCCACCTTGCTGATGGAGGAGATGTCGTCTCTGTTGAGACTAAACTCGTCAATAACTTTGTTTAGTGTCGCCCTGTGAATTAGATACGGGAAAAGGTAGGAGTCGCCTCCCGATGTCAAAATGATGTCAGGGTCTAACTCTTTAACCACGCTAACAAGCTGTAGCAGTTTTTGCTTTTCAGTTCCCGAATTTAATACCATTTTTTTGTCAGCTTGAGTCGCGCCAACCTCTTTTATTGGGTCTTGGAAACTCGTTAATTTACCTTCTTTAGCTATCTTAACATCGAGCTTTGAAACCCGCAAGGGTAGAACAGGATAATGCACATACCTTACCGAATCCTTGAGCGTGTACTTCAGATGTGAGTCCTCGGTTTCTACCTCAACTTTTGCTAGCGGGAATAAGTTGTGGCTGAAGAGGTATGACCTGTCACCGTGCAAATCGCAGTTATGAACCTGATACTTGAGATAATCACCTTGTCTTAGAACCTGGCGCGTAAACACGGAGGTTTTCTTGCAATCCTTAAGCGTAACCTCAAGAACCCGTGACTTTTCATTATCAGTTGGTTGAGCATATTTGTAAGCGAATCTCCAAGAAGCAATCAGTTTATTCGAGAAGAACCCGCTTGCTAATTGCTCTATTTCATCCTGCTTTCCAGAAACGTATATTTTTGGTTGGAATTCGTCTCTAAGCTTAACCCTCTCGCCGTTCTCTCCGATAATCCAAACGGTGACTTCTCCTACATTTGAAGGGTAAACATCAAAAAGCCAACCTTCAACGCGTTTGCTTGATTGCATTTAACGCCTTCTCTAACCTGTGTATCTTCTTTTGCTGGAATAACAGAATTGACATTACCATAGGCTCGAAGAGTATGGGTTGAGTGGCGTTGCTTCCTGCCGAGGCGTAAAGTCTGCAAGCATCCATCAATGCTTCAAAAGCTTCTCGGTCTTCTGCGCGTAGTGCTTTTGAGAAGCCTTTCCATCTTCGCATTTCATCTTCCAGAGCCATGCGATATGACTCAACGGTTCTGCCCATTCGTTACGCCTTGATGAAGTGTTCTAAGGTCAGAGTTTCAGAGGGCAAATCAGCAGTGCCTAATATGTGCCGTGGATGCTTTTCCAAGATGAACTCGCGTTCGTATTTTGATTGGTTAAGTGAAATGACTACGTTTGCCTTTCCACAAGTTACAGCTTGAAGGAAGCTGTTTCGTTTGGTTTCTTTATGTGGTGGATAAGTGGCGATTAGCGCGATTTTGTTTTCTTTTGCGAAGTTGGAAAGGTAAGCTGTTACTTGGCTGTAAACTCGGCGCGCCTCATACTCTGGGACATCTTTGTCTAAGAAGAAGCCTGCGATGTCGGATATAATGGCAAGTTTAGCGTTGTATAGTTTGACTGTTTCTTTCAGTTTTTCCAGAACGAGCACGGTCATTTGGTAAGCGGTAAAAGCCCTTGAGAGGTAGATACGTTCAAGTGTACGCTTGGGGTCAAGCTGGTGAAGTCGTGCCAAGCGAGCTACTTGATAAAGCCTAAACGTGTTTCCGCCGTCAATGAAGACAACATTGCTGCCCAACCCGCCAAGCTGAGGAGGCAATTGGGCCCTCACGCATAAAAGTGATGCCAAAGATTGGACAGAATTGGAGCCATAGAGCACGGCAAAATCGCCTATAGCGAAACCTGAAAACAGATCGTTTAGGTTTCTCATGTTCAGTGAAAGCACAGGTTGAGACTCAACGGTTTTCAATACAGTATTTTGATGCAAACGCTCACTTCTCCCATTTCATCAGGGATTTCATAGTGCGCGGCTAACTGTTTTTAAACTATCATTGAAAAGACTAAGCCGTGCAGGGGAGAGTACAGTAAAAATGATTCAAAAGAATGGAAAAATTCAGAATTAAGAAGAGTTAGTGAGTTTATTCTTCGGTTTTGTTGAATAGTTCTTCATAGTTGCCTTCGTCGATTTCTGCTTGCACTTCTCTCGGGTCTTTGCCTTCAACTGTTACACCCATGCTGACGCAGGTGCCTAGTACTTCTTTGGCGGCGCCTTTAAGGGTTGATGCTAAGAGTTGTGGTTGTTTGACTTTGGCTATCCGCAGTACCTGTTCCATTGTTAGGTCGCCGACTTTCTCGGTGTTGGGTGTTCCTGAGCCTTTCTCGATTTTCAGCTCGCTCACGATTAGGGCGGATGCTGTGGGGGTGCCTACGGTGACTTCGAAGGTTTTGTCTTCAACGTTAACAGCCACCTTCACGGGAACCTTCATGCCCGCGTAGTCTTTCGTAAGCTCGTTAATCTTGTTTACAACAGCCATTGTGTTAACGCCTAAAGGTCCAAGTGCAGGACCCAATGGTGGACCCGCGTTTGCTTGTCCGCCGCTTACGAGCAAATCTACAATTTTTTTATCAGCCATACTTTTTCACCTTTAATGTTTTGCTTTTTCAACCAGTTTAACATAGTCTGAATGAACGGTAATCGGCAAAGTAAACGTGGCTTCCAACAGCTCAAGCGTAACTTCGCCCTTAGACTTGTCAATGCGGGTAATCTTGGCGCGCATGCCCTTAAACGGTCCACCAGTAATCTCCACCACGTCATCCTCATCCAAGTCTTCAATAACAGGCTTACGGATGATGTACCGCTCAATCTCATTGAAACTCACCAACCCCGGAATCCTAGACCGCACATGGCGCACGCCCGAAATGGCTTCCTCCACATAATGCGGACCTTCAGCCTCAATGAAAACGTAACCCTTCAACGTTTCAGGAACAAGAATAGCCTTCACAGGAATATGGGACATCTCAACCTTCGCCGCAACAAGCCGCGCCACATTACGCTCTTGTCCAGTTGTCGTCTTGACAACAAAAATCTTCGCGGGAAACTCCTCTTCTTTCTTCTCCATATCCCTTCTTCCTTCTAAGAAGTTAAGGCTGTCGCGCCACCCACAGCAAGAGAAATAAACCTAATCACAAAACCAACCAGTCCAATGACACCGATACCCAGGACACTAATTTTTACCGATAGCCAGAGCTCAGTTCGACCCGGCTTCACCGCTAACTTTAACGTCCTCGCTGCTTGCGATAACCATGACCTTAAGCCCATATTTACCGACACTCACATTCAATTAAACAATAATAAACGTTACTGTGACTTTCAACGTTAAAAATGTAACTGCAACATCAAATTAACCTTTCCCCTCCCAAACTTATCCGCAAACCACAGCAAATAGGAAAAACCAAAGAAAACACCTTAATAAACCCCAAAGAACACTCAGGTCTAACCCAAAATTGAGGAAAAAAAGATGCATAAAATATTCTACGAAGTCCACAGCAATCTGTCAAGAGAAGGACCAGGCAACAAAGAAGCCACCAAAAAAGCCTACCTAATGCTCAAGGACCTCCCAGAAAAACCATTCATATTAGACGTAGGCTGCGGTCCAGGCATGCAAACCGTAACACTCGCTAAACTATCAAACGGAAAAATAACCGCAGTAGACAACCACCAACCTTTCCTGGAACAACTGAAAAAGAAAGCAAAAGAAGAAGGCGTCACCAAACAAATCACTGTGGTTAACGGCGACATGAAAGCCCTGAATTATGAAAACGGTAGCTTCGACTTATTATGGTGTGAAAGCGCAATCTTCATCATCGGCTTCGAAAAAGGACTCCGAGAATGGAAAAAACTAGTAAAGACTAACGGATACCTCGTTGTCTCAGAACTCGCTTGGATACAGCCTAATCCTCCAGAAGAAATAAAACAATTCTTCGCGGAAGTGTACCCAGCAATCAAAACAATTAACGGCAACCTTGAAATAATTAAGAAAGCAGGCTACAGAGTAATCAACCATTTCGTGCTGCCTGAAGAAGGCTGGTGGACCCACTACTACAAGCCCATAGAAGCCAAACTCCCCGCCATGAAACAGAAATACAAAGACGACAAAGAAGCAACGGCGTTCCTAGCTACAGAAGAATTAGAAATCGAAATGTTCCGCAAATACTCAGACTACTACGGATACGTCTTCTACATCATGCAAAAGACATAACCACAACGTTAAACCTTCTTGTACGAAAGCCCAGCTTCCTCCAATGCCTCTAACAACCGAGGCTTGTCCGCGCTTTTTATGCCCTTCCAATCAAGAACCGCACACTCAACTTTTTCCAATGTTTTGTCCACGCATTGTCGGAGCATTTCAACATCCACCAGCGGAACAGCGTACTTCGCAATCATGTGACCAAAAACCGCCTCGTCATCGAGGCTCATGCGAGTAAACCTTTGATTATAGTGGGTCCCTCCTATGCCGAGAACCGCCGTATTGTCTGAAACCTCGAATTTGCCGATGGCTGACATAGCTGCGTGCGCCACAGCCTCTGCGGCTTTCATGTCGCGCCACTGCTTCTCGGAACTACCCAATTCCACAAACATGGTTGGCGCGTTTAACGATGGTCCATGATGAGTGCACTCGTAAGAAACTGCATAGTCAAGCTGCATGCCCTCTTTGAAGAATGAAAGCGCCTTCAGCGCGTCCCGCATGGCAACGGCTGGGGAAACAGAGACCTGTCGAGGTAACCCCCCATACTCCGCGGACCCTATGTTGCCGGGTGTATGAACGGAAAGCGTGGGCTTGCCGCTTGTGCTGCTATGCCTCGAAATAAAAACGACCAGGTCGGGTTTAGTGAAGTTGTCCGTGAGAGCTTGCGCGTTTATGGTTTCCTCGCTGAGTATAAGCAGCGTAACGTCTTTCCTGTTAACTTGAGCATGGTAAACAGGGTTTTTCTGGAAGCTGGTACCAGTTACCTTGAACGGGTAATGGTCGAGAACCTGCCTTACTATCGTTAAGCCCGCAACGTCCTTGTTCGAAGCCACAAGCAAAATCATGGTCTTTAACCTTCTGGCTAAAATAGGGGTTTCCCGAGAAAAAGGTTTCCATAAAGCTTATAATCGTTAAACAAGGTTCACCCTTCATTGTGGAGTGAACAGTGAAAATGCACCTGGCAAACTTCAAAGAGCTATCCGGCGACCAGATTAACTCTTTTGTTGACTTGGGCATCGAGGTTAAAGGTAATCCTGAAAAGTACAGGGAAACGTTGGACTCGAAGTCGCTGGCGCTAGTTTTCCAGAAGACCAGCACGCGGACACGAGTTGCGTTTGAAGTGGCGATGACGCAGCTTGGCGGTCACGCATTGTACATCGATTGGAGAACCACGAACTTTACGTTAGCAGACATTTACGATGAAATGCAGTACCTGTCCCGCAACGTTGACGGCGTAATGGCGCGGCTACTCAAGAACACTGATCTGCAAAGGATGATGGAGGCTTCTTGTGTGCCTGTAGTTAACGGTTGCGACGAAAAGTACCATCCAAGCCAAGCGATTGCGGATTTGATTACCATGAAAGAGCGGAAGGGCAAGCTTGAAGGCGTGAAGCTCGTGTACATTGGCGTTCACAACAACGTCTGCAACTCGCTGATTGAAGGCTGCACCAAAACCGGGGTTCAATTAACCACGGTTACGCCTATCGTCAACGAGCAAGCACGCGACGACGAGCTTATGCAGGCTGGGAAGAAAACGGGGTTGTGGAAAACCACTTTAAACGCTGAAGAAGCAGTTGCAGACGCGGATTTCGTGTACACGGACACGTGGATTGACATGGAATTCTTTACGGACCCAAAGTTCAAGGCGGAAAAAGAGAAGCGGCTGAAACAGATGATGCCATACCAAATCAACAA
>JAFGLT010000027.1 GCA_016927895.1 Candidatus Bathyarchaeota archaeon
CAAATTCAGGGACTTGGCGATTTCCACGCCAACAACAGCATGCGTTACATCATGCGTTTTTGAGCGCCCAATATCATGAAGAAGAGCTCCCGCCTCAACAAGATTAACGTCAACAGTTAACCCCTTATTTTCGCAGGCTCGGGCAAACCTGACAGCCAGAGCAGAAACCGCCTTGCAATGATTAACAACCCTTTTGGAACAACCGCATTCAGAAAGAAGCTTCAGCGCCGCTTCAGACGACGGCAGTTCCTCATTCACCCAGTTCCTTCCTCAGCGCCTCAACCCGTTCCACCAAGGAAGCTTTTAGTTCAGTGTTGTCAAAATGCATCAAAAGCTTGTTGCAGGTTGGGCAACGAAAAACAAGTTCCATAGCATCTTCAAAGGGAATACGTTTACATCCTTCTGTGGAACAGGAGTAAAAATCGTGAGCCAGCTCATACTCTAGCCTCGTTTCCAGCTTTTCTAGAACACGACGCTTCTGGTTCAAAATGAAGCCTGCAAGCTGATCAAGTTGAAGTCTCCAGTGGAAGATGAACCATCCAGTGGTTTTGTCGCGGGACCGTCTTAAGCCCACTAGGGAGTGATCGTAGAGTTTGTAGAGGATTCTGCGGACAGTGTTTAGCCGTATCTCTGTTTTGACGGCAATCTCATCATCTGTTGTTTCTCCGGCTCCTTTGAGGACACCAACAATCATAACAGCCTCTTCGCCCCCAAAGGTTTCAGCAACCTTCTGTAACGTTTTATCGTCCACGACAGTCAACATAGAAATCTTAGACTCCACTCACTTATATATACAGAAACAAAGCTTAAATCTCTTCCCAAAACAGCCCCCAAACTAAACCTCAACAACCCGCTTGCCCCTAGCCTGAGGAACTATCTTCTTCTTCGTGTTACCAAGGAAATCTTCTGAAAGCTCCTTGCCCTCAAAAAATCGGTCAAGAAAAACAGCCACGCTAGAGCACTCCGAATGAGGCTGATTCCCCACAGCAACATTAAAGTCTGAAACAGACTCAGAAAAGAACCCAGCAGGCACCTTTTGGCTGCCCACAATAACCAGCACATCCTTTCCTGCAGCTCTGACCCGTTTCATGACATCGCTTGTTTGGATGTTTTCTCCATATGCTGTAAGATGAACTGTGACCCCATTGTTTTTTCTCCAGTCCTTAACCACCTTTTTCCAGGGCTGACCCATCTCAAACAGGAAGTCGCCGCCCCAAGAATCCGTAACCTTGTCAATGGTCTCTTTGACTTTAGGGTCTGTCATATCTGCTAGGATGAAGCCGGAAGCGCCTAATGCGCGGGCAGTCAAAGCAACATGCGAAGTGAGCCTCTGGTCCCTGTGCCTATGCCCCCATCTTAGAACAACAACTTTTGGTTTCTCATCCGCTTTCTTTTTCAAGCTTAAACTTTCCTCCCAGCTTTTCTATGTGCCCCTTAACTCTGTCCGCGAATGAAGGAACAGCACGGAATACAACATTCACAAATTCTCCTTCATATTCTGTGCTCTGCACATGAGCACGCTCGAAAAGCTGCGAAACCAAGGACATGACTTCGTCGTTGATTTTCACGGAAAACGACACTTCAACGAAGCCTTCAAGGAAACGGGTGATCTCCCTCTTCAACAAATCCACGTTAGTTTTGTTCACTGCTGAAATGGGAACAGGATTTGGCGCCAGCTCCTTTAGCTTCTCAATCTTGTGTTCCAGTTCGCCTTCTTCAAGTAAATCGATCTTGTTGAGCGCGGTTACCACAGGTATTCCTGTTGCGCCAATCTGCTGTATTGTATCGAGGCTGCAAGCAAGCTTTCTTTTAATGGCCTCGTCTGGTTCGCTCAAGTCAACAACTAGGATTATCACGTCTGAGAAGATGGTTTCTTCAAGGGTGGAATGAAAAGCTTTAACCAGCTTCAGGGGCAAACGGTCTATGAAGCCGACCGTGTCCGTTAAGAGAACCTTTCTTTTGGAAAACTGCACCGCACGAGTTGTTGTAGACAGAGTAGTAAACAGAGCATCATCAACTGGGACCTCTTCTTCTGTGAGCAAATTAAACAGTGAACTTTTACCCGCGTTAGTGTAACCCGCCAAAGAAATCGAAGAAAAACCCAACTCGTTTCTTCTGACGCGATGCAGCAGGCGCTCTTGCTGCTTTTTTTCCAGCTTCTCTTTGACAGAACTGATTTGATGTTTCACAGTTTCGTAGTAAACGTCCACCTCATACTTTCCCAGCCCCCCAAAACCAGGCTGCTCTTCAATCTTTGCCAGCTTAACTCGTTCTTTTGCTCCTGACAACTCGTAACGAAGAGTAGCCAGATGAATCTGAAGCTCCGCCTCATATGTTGAAGCTCTTCTAGAAAATATTTCAAGTATGAGCTGAAAGCGGTCAATAACAAATATTCCCGTAACCTTAGCCAAGTTGTAGACTTGAGTAGTAGTCAAGCTGTTATCGAAAACAACCTTATCGGCGCCAGTTGCTTTTACCATCTCGGCTAGGTCATTTATTTTTCCGCGCCCAATCTGGTATGTTGGGTCCCTGTTTCTGACCTGTTCAATTGAACCCACAACAGTGTATCCTGCTGCGTTAGCGAGGCTCTTTAGTTCATCAAGGTTTGAGCGTTCAGTGGGGAGCCTCCGTTGAACCACTATTATTTTCGTTAGGTCTCTGCCTCCTTGTCCTTCATCTGGAACTGGATAATGTCCCCCAACGTTGTTCCATGGGGCTTAGATGAGGAAAGAGACTGAACTTTAGGCTCTTCAGCAGGAACACGCAACGTAATCTTCAGAGTGTGCTCCAGCTTTTCTGCAAGCCCCAAATCAGGAACCATTTTGCCGATTTCTATCTTACGTAGAACCGAAACTTTTTCTCGGGTTTTTCTACCTAAATCTTCATGGCTCATTCCCGCCTCTTCTCGGGCGTGCCGCACTCGCTGACCAACATCGCTCACAAGCTCCAATGTTGTACTCACTATTGCACGCGGCTTTCTTTTCTGGTACGAAATTGTTGGCTGATTTTGCCTGCTCCTTTTTGGGCGTTGCTGAGGTTTAGGTTCCCAGTACCCCGAACTTAACTTAGCGCATTTAGCGCATACGCTCAGGTTTGCTCCTTCAATCACGGCTCTAATTGGGGCACCAAATATTTGTCGACCACATACTTCGCACTGCAAGAGAAGATATCACCAACTACTTCATCGCAAGCCAATTCTTTATACTTGTCGATTCTATGTAACTTGACAGTCAAACACCCAAAATAGAACCCCGAAAATCGGTAAGTGGTTCTTCTGTTTGACATAAATGCCGCAAATTATTTAGGGAGACGCAGACTATCATATTGTTGTGGAGAGATTGTTTTATGCCTATGGCTTTTGTGTTGATAAACACTGAGATAGGATCCGAAAATGAAGTTTTAGATGAATTAA
>JAFGLT010000119.1 GCA_016927895.1 Candidatus Bathyarchaeota archaeon
CCAGTCGCGCCAGTTGCGCCTGCGGGTCCTGTATCGCCTTGCTCGCCTTGCTCGCCTTGAGGCCCAGTCATGTCAACCACTGTGAAAGTTATCTCCGCGCTGCGTCCATACTCGTCGGTTGCGTTGATTACGTGTGTTCCAGGGTCATTTTGGGTAGGTACGGTTATGATTGCTGTGAAGTTGCCGTATGCGTCAGTAGTTATCTGTTGTGGAACTGTTGGAACGGGTGTTCCGTCCCAGGTGATTGTTATAATTGAGTTGGCAGCGAATCCTCCTGATCCCACAATTGTAGTAGCGGCAATACCTGTATCTGGCGTAAGCTCTAACACAGTATCCGGCACAGACCATAGTAAGGCATTGTGAACTAAAGTTGGCACATCACCAGTCCATTCCTCCGGATCTCCTGCACGCTCCACCGGAAACAACGACACACCTACCACTTGTCCTTTCGTGGCTACAAACGGGTATCCATCGCTCCAATTAGCCACCAACGCGGCACCTGCAGTCAAGCCGACATTGTCCCGATAGTATCCTTTGACGGCGCTCACGCCCTCCATGATGGGGTGACCAGAATCATACCAGTCCAACGTTGCATTCGCATACAGAGAGCCACCTATACGCTCAAGCGGGCTGTAATCAGTCGTCATTATTCTTCCTTCCAAACCAAAAGTTGACCCATACCACGCAAAGGTTGCGAGAACAACTCCGCCGCCGACATCCACGTAGTCAGCCAATACGTCACCTAGAGCAATTGCGTCGGCGCAGGCATAATCGCTAAAGACCAGAACCGCATCGTAATCCAGTAGCGTTGACAGAGATGGCGTGCTAGCCGACACATCAAACGTGTCTACGACCACGAAATCGCTGAAAGGCGCAAGATAAGCCTGTATATCAGCCAAGTCCGGGGCAGTCTCTGCTCCCAAGACAGCCACTTTTATAGATCCGCTTTCAAGTCCCATCGATGATTTCATTGCAGTACCACTTATAATCAGCAAAGCAGCTAACGTCGCTATCAAAACAGTTGATTTCTTCATTTTTTTCTTCCTGCGGGAAAGTTGGCGGCTAATTAATAAAGCGCTTATGAATTTCGAATCTGAATTAGAGGTAACTAAACTCAAAAACTAATTGCTTGGCCGCTAAATGGATGGCGTTGATAAAGCAGAAAAACAAAAAGCTTAGAAAAAAGCCTTCACCCGTCAAACGGAGATTCTACAGTTAATCCAACCTATATAAAGGGGGGGTATAAACTCAAAACAGCACATCAGACCACAGAACAGTAAATAAACACCAGCTACACCAAGAAACAAGGAAGGCAAAAGATAATGACCCGCAATATCCGCTCAGCATACGAGAAACTTTTAACCCGAACCAAAGACCTCATCGTGCTATCAACCGCCCAAAGCATAATACATTGGGACATGGAAACCATGATGCCCCCAAAAGCAGTGGAGCAACGCAGCCAGCAACTCGCACTCTTAAGCCGCATCAGCCACAAAATGAGCACAGCACCAGAAATCGGAAAGCTCCTAAACACCATCCTCACAAGCCCACAACACGACACGCTCAGCGAAGTGGAAAAACGCAACATTCACCTCATCAAAAAAAGCTACGACGAACAAACCGCGCTACCAGAAAAACTCGTCGCCGAAACTGCCAAACAACAAGCCATAACGGTAAACACATGGAAAAAAGCAAAAAAACAAAGAAACTTTGCGAAACTCAAGCCCGAACTTGAAAAACTCGTAACACTAAACAAACAAGCAGCCCAAATCCTAATGCAAGTAAAAGAAACAACCACGCCATACGATGCGCTTCTAGACGAGTACGAACCGAAAATGACCGCCAGCACCATCGAGGCAACATTTAACAATCTCCGACAAGGACTCACAGCGTTACTGGAGAAAATCCAGAACAGCCACAACCAACCCGACACCAGTATACTCCGCATCCGCATGCCAACGGAAAAGCAACGAAAAATCGCACAAGCGCTCACGCAGACACTCAGCTACGACACCATCACGCCAGCAGCAGGTGGAAGAATCGACGAAACCGAACACCCGTTCACCAGCGGATACTACGATGACGTGCGCATAACCACCCATTATCACCTCGACAACTACACAAGCGCAATCTTCTCAGTACTCCACGAAACGGGCCATGCAATATACGAGCAAAACCTGAACACAGAATGGAAATACCAGCCAGCAGGCTCACCGTGCTCCTTTGGAATCCACGAGTCACAATCACGTCTATACGAAAACATCATTGGTCGCTCCAAAGAATTTTGGACTCACATGCTACCGAAACTTAAGCAGATCTCGGCACCTGTACTCGCCAACGTGAGCTTAAGCCAGTTCGTCCACGCCATAAACAAGGTTGAACCCTCAAAAATACGCATTGAAGCCGATGAAGTAACCTACAACCTGCATGTGATAATACGCTTCCAAATCGAAAAAGACCTCTTCGCCGACAAAATAAGAGTAAGCGAACTACCCGAAATCTGGAGCCAGAAATACAAGGAGCAAATAGGCGTAAACATCGAAAACGATTCAGAAGGAGTCATGCAAGACACGCATTGGCCAAGCGGCTTATTCGGCTACTTCCCAACCTATGCACTAGGCAACATCTACAGCGGACAACTGATTGCCACACTATCAAAGGACATTCAAGACTGGCGCAGCCAACTCGCACAAGGCAAACTAGAAAAAATAAGAGTTTGGCTGACCAAAAACGTACACAGCCAAGGAGACCTGTACGACCCAGCCGACCTAATAAAAAGGGTAACAGGAAAAAGTTTGGACGCTGAACCCTACTTAAAATACCTCAGGGAAAAATACAGTACACTCTACGGGTTCTGAACTTCCTCTTTCTTGGTTAACTCTCCGTAAATGTAGAGAACAAGAAAAACCAGAATGCCGCCGAAGAAAAAGTAAACACCAACCCATCCGACAACAGCATTGAACACATTGGCGCCGTAAAGGAAAAGCACGAATCCTAATATGACTGCACCTAAACACGCCCAATCAATTCGAGACATCGAATCACCTGCATATACTTAACGCTAACATTCAATACGCACCAAAATATAAAGAATTTCCGAGTAAAATTCTAAATAACACAATACACCGCAATCGGCGCCCAAAAACGTCTAATCAGAAAACCAATTTTTGAGCAGACACCGACATAAAACTCAAAGGCTACAAAGAGTCACCCATAGCCCTCATGGAAAAGGCAAGGTTATTCCGACACTCTTATATACAAGAGAACATACAGAGAGCTCAGAGGTAACAGTAAATGTCGGGTACAGACACAAAAAAACCTGAAACACAAGAAGAACTCGTAAGAATTGTGGCAGAAGCGGCCCAAAAATCCGTCAAACCTAGAAGCAGGCCAAAACGCACGTCGGCAAAACCGACAATATCAGGAACAGCAAAAGCGCTGAATATTCACAGAGACACACTTTACACATGGTTAAAAGAATTTAATGTCGATTTCAAGGAAATTTTAGATTGTATACCGACAAATATTTCAAATGATGCTGAAACGCTCGGCGAAACGTATCTAATTGGCGAAGCACTTGTCGGAGAAGGAAACGAAGTCGCACACATAGACCTACTAGTAGGCGACAAAAACGGTCCTGTTGGAAAAGCCTTTGCTAATGGATTGTCAAATCTTTCAGCTGGACACACTCCTTTGCTGGCGGTGATTCGACCCAATCTACCTCCGAAACCACACACGCTTCTTGTGCCGAAGGTTACTGTGAAGAACATGGAAGACACAGGTAAAATCTTTGGACCCGCACAGGCCGCAGTTGCAAAGGCTGTCGCGGATTCCGTTGAAGAAGGAATCATCCCCGCTGACAAGGTGGATGATTGGGTAATTATATGCAGCGTGTTCATTCACCCGCAGGCAAGCGATTACCGGCGCATATACCAGTACAACTATGGTGCAACAAAGATGGCGTTGCAAAGGGCTTTGAAGAAGTATCCATCCCTTGAGAAAATTAACTACGACAAGGACAGGGCGAAACACCCAATAATGGGTTTCAAGGTTCCGCGCTTGTGGAGACCACCCTACCTGCAAATCTCGCTTGATGCACCATCACTTGAAGCCGCCAAGAAAGTCATATCCCAGCTTCCAGGAAGCGACAGACTAATCATTGAAGTCGGCACGCCACTTATCAAACGCTACGGAACCAGAGTGATAGGTGATTTGAGGCAAGTAGCTAAAGACGCATTTATGGTCGCAGACCTCAAAACACTAGACGTGGGAAAAGTGGAAGCAGACATAGCCTACGAAGACACCGCAGACGCAGTTGTAGCCGCAGGACTAGCACCACCAGAAACGCTAAACGCGTTCGTACACGAAGCAAAACGACTCGGAATCTACGCAGTCATAGACATGCTAAACGTTGAAGATGTCCTTGAAAAACTGAAAGCGCTCAAAGAGTTCCCAAACATCGTCATACTTCACCGCGGAATAGACCAAGAAAGCGGAAGAACATGCGGACTAGAACGCATCCAAATGATACGCAAAGCCTTTCCAGACAAAAAGTTCCTAATCGCCGTCGCAGGTGGAATAGTTCCAGAAACAGCCAAAGAAGCCTTAGCACAAGGCGCAGACATAGTCGTCGTCGGAAGATACATAACCCAGTCAAAAGACATCGAACGCGCAACAAGAGACTTCTTAGAATTGACACCGAGCATGCGCGAAGACATAGACCTATTCAGAGTACACACGGAATAAACGTGTGAAAAAAACGTTCGTTTCTTTTCACTTTTTTCTTAACTGAATATTTTGAGCACCCAGAAAGTAAATAAGAAAATAAAGCCCTGCAGAACCAAGTAAAAGTCTCGCCTCGAAAGAACTGAAAAAGCTAAATTTTCATAAATCCTTAATAGAGAGAGACCCAACTTCATACTTCGCTGGAGTTGATCAGCAAATGGCCAAGTTTAAGGTAATAGTGTCCGACCCCGAGGCGGGGACCTCGAAAATAGTTGAGCTTGAAGAAGCACGTGCAGCCCCCTTCATTGGAAGAAAAATCGGAGAGGCAGTAGATGGCGCAGTAGTGGATTTGCCAGCTCACAAACTGAAGATAACAGGCGGTTCAGACAGGGACGGCGTTCCCATTAGACCAAACGTTCACGGAGGAGTCCGCAGAAACGTTGTGCTAAGCGGCGGAGTCGGCTTCAAACCTCAAGACAAAGGGGAACGAAGACGAAAGACAGTTCGAGGAAACGTGATAACCGATGAAATCGTTCAGATAAACACGAAAATAATCGAAAAACCCAAAAAGCCTGCAGAAAGCAAAAAAGAACAAGCCCCCAAGAAACCTGCAGCCGCAGCCCCAGAGAAAAAAGAAGAATAAACCTTCGTTTAACGACTACGCTTTTTGAAGTAGACTAGCAGCCCCACGACCACCACGGCAACCGACGCGGCAGAGGCAACGGCGACAGTCACAGCAGGAAAAGGTTCAGCTACAGTGAAGCTTGCCGTTTCTGAGACGCCCGTGTTCCCAAACTCATCCATGGCGTAAACCGTAACATTATGCAAGCCATTAGGCAACCCAGACAAGGTAATGTTGCCATAGGCTGTCACGTTGTCTTGCCCGTCGAAACTGTAACCCAACCACTCAACTGGTTTATTCACGGTAAAAACTAGGGAAACACTGGACTCATTGTATGTATGAGTTAAGGGCGAGATAATTTTGATCCACGGGGTGGTGGAGTAGCCAATGGGTGTGTATTGTTCGTTAACACTTGTTGGGTTACTATTAGTAGGTTTGTGGCCTCCGATGGCATACAGAATATCGTCTAAAACTACAAGACCAAAATCATGACGTGGCGTAGGCATGGGAGAAGCTGATGTCCAAGTATCTGTCTCTAAATCATATGCTTGAGTGACTGCTTGGTCAGGGTAGCGGACACCGAAGAAATAGATCAATTGAGGCGCATTAATACCGAGCGTTGCTGCGGCTGCATCACCACCTATAGGTGGCTCGGATTTGCCTTTTGCCCAGTTGTCGGTTGCTGGATCGTAAATGTAGATTCTCCGCTCTGTTTGTAAATCTGCTACCTCATATTCTCCATTTACAATTATTTTGTTATCAATAACCGCTGAAACGGGTTCGGTCTGGTACCATGGTGTAGGCATTTTAGTTTTTTCAGTCCACGCATCGTTAAGCGGATCATAAACGTAAGTGTGGTACATGGCCATAACGTAGATGTTATCGTTTATCACATGGGCTTGCCATAATGCTACAGGCGTCGGCGCGGGCGTTTTGGTTTCCCATGTCCCCGTATCTGTATTGTAAACCTCGTTTACTTGTGTAGAAACAGCATATTTGTATGGGTTTGAGACCCCCCATGTTTCTTGCTCCGTGCCAACAATTCCGCCTATACAGAATATTTGGTTTTTATAAGCAGCTATAACGAATTTTGTTCTTGGAGTAGGCATAGGTGCCTTAATCGTCCATGTGTTGGTTGCTGGATCATATTCCTCGTTTGTACCCAATACACTATCGGGTAAAGATGGGTGGTTTGATGCAGTACCGCCAATAGCATAGATTTTACCACCTACTGCTACAACGCCTAAACCAGTTCTTGCCTGATTCATCCGCGCCTTCGAAACCCATGTGTCTTCGGCTGCATCCGCAGAGGAAAACACAGGCACAGCCATTATACATGATGCGATCAGGAAAACAGTAACAACCGTTGCAACAGCACTTACACGCATACTTATCCCACTAGTAAACTAACAACACGGTTACTAAAGCGTTTTTGTCAAGGTTTCTTGACTTAGAGCTATAATTCAGGTCAAGATTTCTGAACTATGTTGTTTTCATCCACAAAGTGAACTACTCGCCCTTTTACTATTAAGGAGGGACGGCTCACTAGCTTGCCGTAATATGAGGTCAGCCGATATTATGTCCGATATAACAAGCGATTAATTCTCAGATTGGTAAGGTACTGTTTGAGAAGCTTGGTCATTGGGGGCGTTATCTCGGTTTGAGGTCTATTATGCTAGCGATATTTAAGATGTTGATTTGCCGATTAGGGACTTAGATAGAAGCGGACTTGTATGGAAGATCAAAAAGAAAAAAGATGGAGAAGAGTGTTTATCTACTTCAAGTCGTTGATTGTGCGAATTCTATTGGCTGGAAAGACTCCGCTTGGAAGCCCATATCAAGAAGAACACCGACTGTATTTAGGTTGTATCCTACTTTGACATAGCTGTTTAGCACCTGTGGGCTTATTCCGTAATCGAAGACAAGACTTTCAATGTATTCCTCGTCATATCCCAAGTCATCCATTCTCATCATAAATGCACCCCAATAGTCATAATAAGCTACAAAGTAGTCGCCGTCAGATACTGATATGTCATCAAGATAATTGGTGTAGTATGTTGTTGTCGAACCATGGTGATGAACAACGTGATCAACCCAGAGGTAACCATAGACTTCAGCGAATTCAAGGTCATGAGTAGTTGTTGTCGAAATGTCGGATTCATATGGCATTTGATGTCCCCCATCGCCATCTATAAAAACCACACTATTCACTGGATAGCCGGTATAGAGATAGGTATCATAGAAACTCACCGTCGGGTCACCTACAGCTATAGTGTGTTCAGACCAACTACTCCATGTACCTTCTGAACATTTAGCCCAAACACGCACATCATAAATTCCTCTATCCCACGAATGCGTCGCTGACCCCCACTCGCCATTAGACACCCACCCTGAATAACTATAACCACTACCATCATCCCAATCAAATCGGTATTTAACATTATGACCTTGGCTGTCAATCGCGCGTCCACTGAATTCATATGTTATTCCTTCAGTGCCAGTTGTTGGACCGCTTATGTCAGGCGGTGTTACATAATCGGATGGCTGGAAGTTTTTCAAGTGTATGTTACTGTTACCGTACACGGCTAGCTTACAATTTTCAGCTCGGTCAAGTTCACCCGGTAGCTCGATTATTCCATTTCCATTTCTATCAATAGGCCATTCAGATGTGAAGCCATCTCCTTGTAGAGGGCTTTCCGAGAAATCTGCACATCCAGGCCATGTGTAGTATGAAGCCATGTCGAGGGCATCGTGTACGGAGAGGTCAATATCTAGTGCAAAGTAGAAGAAGAAAATAACCCAAACGGACCAGTAAGGAGGGTCGACTTGCTCATAAGGTATTTTTTGGTCTAAAGCTGCTGAACCGAAACTAAAACCCATGTAACATTGAGGAAAAGCATCGGGATGGCTATATCCATATTTGCTCATTTCTGTTCCACTTGGAGGATAGTCTACAATACGATGAGTGAAAGCAAACGGTAACCCGATTGGGTTGCCCGTAGCTGTAAAGCCCTGATAAGTTATATTTGCTGACATGCAAGTATTGATAAATGCAAAGTGAACTTTTGCGGGGGGAAATGCATCATACATGTCTACATCATAAACCCCATGACTCCAATCAGTGTAGTAATCGGGATACTTTTGATACCATGGAGCTATTCCCCATATAGTTCCGGAATCATCCTCAAACATGTAATGAGCTTCATTGGCAGGCATATCATAACCAGCCAAACCAGGTTTGCCCATAACTCCATGGTCCCAATCGAGAATCGCCAAGTAGTCATAACTGTTTTTAAAAGTATTGGCTTGAGAAAGAATAACGTCTTTATCTACACCATAGTTGGGGGTGTTGCTAGAATAGCCGTTACCGGCATCAAAGAAATTAGTTCTAATATAATCAGTAACAGCGCTAGCCCTCGCTATCTCAGCGTCACTTTTGCGCCAACTCAAACTATAGGCACTTATTGCATCAGAGCTTCTGGAACCCCAAATTAGGCATGCACGCGACGCACTGACACTTTTTACTAAAGGCAAGAAGATCATTGTCAATATCAAGATACTACAAAGTATAACAAAAAGTCTTAAGAAACGAGGCTTTTGCTTATAAATAACTCTCGAATATTTCCTCTTATGCACTACAACCGCCATAGTAAATATGATACATGTGGTGACTGCTGAGAACGATATCAGTGCCACGAATTTTGGATCCACTCCGTTAGAAAGTGACTGGTCATTCACAGAGCTTTCCTGTGTATCATTAGATGAAATATTTTCGATATATCCTGGAGTCACAGACGAATATTGTTCTTTTACACTTCTGACTTCTTTATTATCCGCCCAAATATCTACCTCCAAACCGTAAAGTTGGCCATACATCTTGTTCAAAAGAAGAGTAATACGCCAAACTGGATATAGTTCTAGAACATCCGTGCTGCGGGTTTTATCAGCATCCAAGGATCCCGCAAAGGATAATATACTCAAAGAAACACTATTCTCGTTTAGATTCTCGGGGCTCAATGTATCTTCATCTAACTGCATGGTCCAAGAGTGTTCTCTAGCAGCATTCAAAGCTATTGACACTGCTTCCTCCTTACCTAAGTTAACGGTATTACTGCCGATAGGATACATGTCCCAGTTGTCAATAAAGAAAGACAAGAATCCACCTTTGAAACCCATAGAAATGACTTTGGTGTATTCTGTTCTGGCACCATTTGCAGCGTAAGACCATCTGAAATTGGTGTTGTCGCTATACGCAATTACTTGGAGCATTTTATCTCCAAATGTTTTCGTTAGATTTTTGTTGGCATTAACATTTGTTAGAGTCGATTCAAGCTCTTTATAAATTTGTTTTCTAGTGTACTTTTCGTAATTACTGAGAAAATCTTTAGCACCTGCAACAGCGTCATTATTATCAACCGATTTAGTTAAGATAGGCGCACCAGTATTTTCGAGCACATATATTCCCTGCAAAGTACCATCTGCAAAACCATAAACCACCCTTAACTTGCTTTTAGCAGAGGTTAGGTTGTAAAGAATGTTCTCCTGTAATACACCGCCGAGATGTTCTAGAGAGATACTGCTTTCTTGTATCACTATCTCGTATTTAGTCAGATCAAGACCAACCACATCGTGCATCATAGTTAGACCGTTCTGCTGCGCGGTTTTTTCTGCAGCTTGAACATTTGGAATAAAGGAAACATATGCACATGAAATCGATAATACAGTTAATAATAGTCCACATATTATTTTTTGTTTAGAAGTTTTATTCAATCAAATCACTCCCTTACGAACCACCGAGATATCTTTTAACCGATAACCTTGGATTTCACTGATGCTTATCATCATAAGTACTATAAGGCATTTATCTCAATGTTTTGTATAATTTCGTCAATATTGAGAATCAAATTTTTGCAACTTATTGTTAAATTAGTGAATCATTTGAGAAAGACGGGCGCATGCGTTTATTATGAATGACCTGCTCAAAAAAACAGGTAGATGTTGCAACAGTACTTACACGCATACTTTAACCCCCTAGTAGTGCCGTTACATTTTATAAGTTTTAGAACAAACAGACAGGGTCATGATTTCTTAATAAACCAGCATATTTGGAACCTATTAGGATCCTAATAGAAATTCATTGCAGAAAACTATAGAGGGGGTCCACTCGTATTGGCGTTTTTCACAACCAATAGCATGTAGAAAAAAGCGTCCTGCCTTTTCCCAGAACTATTTATAGTTTATATAAGGGGGCTATAGACTGTTCCAAGCAACTATTTCCAGCGTTTTCTGGAAGACTTATTAACTTCCATAATTTACTTTCTTCACTAATTCATGAGCATTTGTGGATAAGAAGAGAATGAGCAGCAAAAATAAAGCCCTTCCCAAACAGCCAGAAGTCAACATCGGTACCATAGGACATGTAGACCACGGAAAAACAACATTAGTGCAATCGTTAACTGGCGTTTGGGCATCACGACACAGCGAAGAACTGAAAAGAGGCATAACCATAAGACTGGGCTACGCTGACATGGCAATCTACAAATGCCCCAAATGCGAACCACCGCGAAACTACACGGTAAAACCTGTCTGCCCCAACTGCGGAACAAAACCAGAGTTCGTTCGCGCCATAAGCTTCGTTGACGCTCCAGGACACGAAGCGTTAATGGCAACCATGCTTTCAGGAGCAGCAGTAATGGATGGCGCAATCCTTGTAATAGCAGCAGACGAACCGTGCCCTCAACCACAGACACGAGAACATCTTGCCGCGGCAGAAGTTATTGGTATAAAGAACATAATCATCGTTCAAAACAAGATTGACATTGTAGAGGAGAAAAGAGCGCGCAAGAGCTACGAAGAGATAAAGAACTTCGTTAAGGGAACAGTTGCAGAAAAAGCCCCTATAATTCCTGTTTCGGCACAGCATGAAATAAACATTGATGTGCTTCTTAATGCGATAGAGGAAATTATCCCCACGCCCGAAAGGGATGAAACGAAGCCGCCGCTCATGTATATTATTCGCTCTTTTGACGTTAACAAGCCTGGAACTCCAATCGAGGATTTGGATGGAGGAATAATCGGGGGAACTATAGCGCAGGGTAAGTTTAAGGTTGGAGACGAAATAGAGATAAGGCCCGGCATAGGTGTTGAGAGAGAAGGCAAAACAGTCTATAACCCGTTGATTAGTGAGATAGTTAGTTTACACGCAGGCGAAAAAAGCATAAAAGAGGCGGCCTGTGGTGGACTAGTTGGTGTGGGAACCTTGTTAGATCCGTCCTATTCGAAGGCAGACGGGTTGAACGGGAACATAGCTGGAAAAACAGGTTTGCTTCCGCCAATATTATCAGAATTAACTTTAGAAACACATATTTTAGAGAGGGTTGTAGGAACAAAAGAGCAGTTGAAAGTTGAAAGAATTAACCCTGGTGAATTATTGCTTCTTCACGTTGGTGCCGCTGTGAATCTTGGCAAAGTTCTTTCAATAAAGAAAAACGTGGTCAAAGTTAAGTTGACTAGGCCAATCTGTGCGCTTCCAAACTCTAGAGTCTCCATAAGCAGAAAGATAACTGCGCGGTGGAGACTCATAGGATACGGAATAATGTTAGATGGTCCCGCGTAGCGGAGGTTACTCTGAAGAACCTATTAACCCGCGAGATTCCAATAAATTATGTGCTTTTTGTAGCACGCTCTTTGCGTTTTTAAAAGTGAGCTTTTTCAGGGCACTATCATAGTTTAGCCAAGTATACCCCACATGTTCAAACGATAACTTGACTTGTTCCGTGTGAGTTTCAATTAGAAAAAACACCACCTCTTTATGTATTGTTGTGCCTTGTCTTCTGTAAAAGTACTCGATTTTTTCCCTGAAACCATCGATAAAGCGGGCGTCAACTATACCTGTCTCCTCTTGAAGTTCTCTGATAACCGTGTCTTTCTCGCTTTCGTTCAGCTCAACATTACCTTTTACAAAATCCCAGTGACCAGCACCATAACGAAGGAGAAGATACCTTGCCTCACTGCTTTTCAGAAACACAACGGCACCGCAGGATTTCTCGCTAAACAACAGCTGTTCACCAAACCCACTTTTCGTTTTGCTCATTATACACAGGGGCAATTTAAAAGTGATACGGAAGTTTTAGAATACACAGTTAAACATTAGTGTTGTTGTGGCTGCGCTAAGTCGACAGTGAAAGAGAACGCCGATAACAAATAGTTTTAAGCTTCACGCGTAGAGAACATAGAATACTGTATAGAGGTTAAATGGGGCTTTCACAAGTGGAAAAGAAACCTGTAAAGGTGATTCTGGACTCAAACGCCTTGTTTGTTCCGTTTCAATTCAAAATTGACATTTTCGAGGGGGTGGAGCAGCTACTGGAGAGGAGATTAGAATTGATTTTGCTTTCGCCAGTCAAACGGGAACTAGAGATACTTGCTAAAAAGGGTTCACCTAAAATACGTAAAAACGCGTTGTACGCACTAAAACTTGCGGGGAAATGCAGTTACGTTGGAGTTGACGCCCCTATCTCAGCGCTTGTAGACGATATTATAGTTGAAATAGCTAGAGAGTGGAAAAGCCCCGTGTTTACCAACGATAGACAGCTGAAGAAGAGGCTAAGAGATATAAGTGTGCCAGTGATTTATGTGAGACA